>JBATTD010000625.1:0-2514 GCA_049670345.1 Ignavibacteriaceae bacterium | reverse complement strand
GCTTTCTGTATAACACCCGATCAGGTTGGGGAAGTTTTCGGAAGCGGAGCCGTGTATATATTTCAAAAAGATTTTCGGACAATTTATGGAGATTATATTTCCGGAAACTATTCAATTGAAAATCTTAAGAGCGATCAACTAACAAAAGGATGGAAGTACGATATTTCAAATAAAGAGATAACTTTTATTCCTCCATCTGCAAAATCGGTTGATACAGACCGCGAAACTCTTTATCCCGAAAATGATTTTTGGTTAACGGGAAGCAATTCAATATCCAATCAGCTTGCGTCAGGTGTTCAATCATTTTTAAGTGAATTTAATTCTTCAAGTGTACTGGTAATTTCAAACCCGGGGTATAGTAACAGTCTTGTAACATTGACAGATTATCTTGATGCCAATTCTTATATTTACTCAGTTTTATTACTTGGTGAGTCTCTCCTTAATGATCCGTCTATGGTTGAAATGATGAATAATGCAACTTGCGCAATAATAGCGGGTGATTCACTGGAAGTATTAAGTTTGCTTAACCAATCGGGCACTTTGCTTTCCGGGGCATTTTACAACAAAATAATTAATGATAACTTTCCCTTGTATTTAGTGGGAGATGCGGGAAAAATTTCTGGATCTTATTACATCGACAATCTTGAGGAAGATGTTTACGCTGCTTACAGGGGTAAAATGACAAACAATTCCGGATTAAATCTTTTTGGTGATCTAATATTTCAACCCCGTCTATTTGAAGATTCCGATTATCATGAGAACCGAATGTGTGCAGTTCTGTGGGGTTTAATGCGTAACAGGAATCGCTTTGGAATTTATCTGGATGGGAATGCCTTAGCACAAGTAAATGCAAATGAAAAATCAGTTTCATTATCAGGTTTAATTCCGGCTTTAATTGTAGATGCCACTGAAGCAAGCTTTGTAGATTCATCGACTTATAATGCAACATCAAGTATGGGACACAGGCAGGTAGTTGCTATGAATAATCTCCGGTATTCTTTGACAACTTATGATAATGCTTCATACTCTTTTACAGATCGTAAATTTAATTTTACCACCGGTTTCAACCGTGATGATATCATTCAGCCAAAGAATACTTTTTTATTTCAGAATTATCCGAATCCTTTTAATCCTAAGACTAATATTAGTTTCCAGGTCCCAGCGACTTCCCACGTTCAAATAAATATTTATGACGTTTTGGGCAGGAAAATTTATACTCTTATAAATGAGATTATTACTACCGGAAGGCACAATCTAAGCTTTAATGCATCGACACTCCCAAGCGGAATTTATTTTTATCGTCTGTTAACCAATAACAGATCGCTTATAAAAAAGATGATACTATTAAAGTAGATCTGTATTTACAAATTAAACTAGTGAGCTTTGCTTTACAATTATGGGAATTAAAATATTTCTTTTATGTCTGTTAGTGGTTGCCAACTATAATCCCCAGGAACTCAAAACACCACTGGAGAAATCTGACTATAAAACGCTAACGAGTTATATGCAATTGATTAAATATCTGGAACAGGTTGCAGATTACAATGATAATCTTAGGATAGAATTCTTTGCAGAATCTGTTGAAGGTAGACAACTTCCTGCTGTAAAAATCAGTAGTAACATTTTTGGTGATGATAAAAGTAAGATAAAGGTACTGATATTTGCTCAGCAGCATGGGAATGAACAATCAGGAAAAGAAGGCGCATTATTATTAATCAATAAATTTTCCCCGGGCTATCTCGACAGCCTTTTAAACCGGATGGACATAATAATCATTCCACAGATGAATCCTGATGGAAGTGAAAAAAATCTGAGGAGGAACGCAAACGATGCGGATCTGAACCGCGACCATTTAACATTGCTGCAACCAGAAACTCAAGGACTGCACAAGCTGTTCTATGAGTATCTTCCGGAAGCCACAATGGATGTACATGAGTATAGTCCTTATTCTGAAGATTGGATCAAATACGGTTACATCAAAAAATTTGATGTGCAGGTTGGAACGACAACTAATCCAAATGTATCTGCTTTAATAAGAAAATACTCCAATCAACAATATCTTCCCTTTATTGAAAACTACCTTGTAAACCATGGATACACTTTTCAGAACTATATTCTTGGCGGACCACCGGATCAGGAGTTAATGAGGCACAGCACTTATGATATTAACGACGGCAGACAAGGTTTCGGAATATTAAACTCCTTTTCATTCATTCAGGAAGGCTTAAATGGCAGAGATTCTATAGACAATATTAAAAGTCGTGCTGAAGGACAGGCAACAGGAATGCTTGGATTCCTGGAATTTGTTTACTTTAATAAAGACAAAATAAAAAATCTAGTGAAAGAAGAAAGAAGCAAGTTATTATCTGGTACGGAGAGTAAAAAGGTTACAATTCAACTTGATCACTTTAATAACGGCAGATTATTAAACTTAAATTTATTCTCATTATACAGCGAGTCCGATTCTATGATTCTTGTAAAAGATTACAGACCTGTTGTAAATCCGCTTTTTAG
>JBATTD010000624.1:0-1728 GCA_049670345.1 Ignavibacteriaceae bacterium | reverse complement strand
CATTTTTTTCTCCCTTGAAATAATTATTGATTATCAAGTTTCTAAATAATTAAACTTTGTCTGGTAGGTGAAGTTAAAGGATATTCCACAAAATATTGTTTTTTCAAACCAGGCTAATTTTAAAATAATTTTAACTATGTCAGAAAACTGAAATTCTTATGACAAATTTGTGGTCATTAACAGATGAAGTTAAATTAAAAATACGACCACATGCAAAATAAAACAATGTCCGGTTAATCTCAAAAGATATGAGTGTATTTATCTTGAACATAAACTTAATCTACCTTTGAGTTCAAGTTTATGATTATGGTAGGATAATGAAATAGGGGATGACTGACTGTAAGGTAAGGGCTTCAGATTGATTAATCAGAAATTTATATGATTTTAATCACAACATGTAATCGCAATCACAATAGTTTACCTGGGCTTAGTCAATATTTGCAATTCATAAAATATTTTTTCATTTTGGACGAAGGGTTCATTTACAACTTTTTAAGCTATGTTAAAAATTAAAATAAGGGAATAGTATGAAATCTTATTCCATATTTGTAATTACATTCGCACTGCTAACTATCTCATCAATTTTATCACAAACAAATAATGTAAAACCAGAAGTTATAGTGGGAATATTGTTAGATGGACGATGGGAAGGTGACAAAGTTGCACTTGATGAGTTAATCTTACAATGTAGTGAATTATTAAGAGGGGAGTTCAATATTAATTTTCCGGAAGATAAAATACGTTCCGGGGATTGGGAATTGGATAAAACAAATAGCAATTTATTACAACTGCTCAACGATCCAAATGTAGATATTGTTATTGCTTATGGTGAGATTTCAAGCAGATTAGCAGTTTTCACTCCCGATTTACCCAAACCTGTCATTGCTCCTGCGGCCATCAACGCACAGTTGCAGGGAATGCCAATAAAGAACGGCACAAGTGGGGTTAACAATTTGAATTATCTTGCTTTTACATCTAATCTTAATAATCAAATCCCGGCTTTTAAAAAGCTTTATGAATTTAAAAAAGCAGCGATGTTAATAAACCAGAATTATTATGGGAGCCAGGAGTTTATTAGAGATACTATTGAATCAAGAATCGAGAGAAATATTGAGGGCGTTGAAGTAGAATTTGTTCCTGTTGGATTTAATTATGAAACTATTTTAGAAACTGTTTCACCTGATGTAGAAGCAGTTATAATTCAACCGGTTCGTTTTTTATCTTATCAGCAGATTGATGATCTTATATCAAGATTTAAAGATAGGGGAATCCCTACATTTTCTATATTTGATGAAAGATATGTTTCTGGTGAAGCTCTTGCAGGCTTTGTTCCTAAAAACTTTTTCCAGAGGCATAGCAGGAGAATTGCTTTAAACATACAGGCAATTCTGCTGGGCGAGAACGCAGCCGATCTACCCGTTTCAGTTCCAATTGATGATGAATTCGTTATAAATATGAAAACTGCTGATGAGTTAAAAATTTATCCTTCCTGGGCTTTAATGAATAATTCAAAATTGATAAACTATGTTCACGAAGATGTTGAAAGAGAGTTAACCCTTAAGGGTGTTGTAGGCAATGCATTGGTTTTTAATCTTGATCTCTTAGCTGAAAAAAAACGAATTGAATCGGGAGAGAAGGATGTTAATATTGCAAGATCTTTCCTTCTTCCTCAATTAAATGCTTCTGCTACGGGATCTTTAATCGATGGAGACAGGGCAGAAAATGGTT
>JBATTD010000623.1:0-11310 GCA_049670345.1 Ignavibacteriaceae bacterium | reverse complement strand
GAACCATTGTATATCCAGGGTTTACCGATAGGGTGAGTTGGCTGGGTTACATAATAATAAAACATTAGATCGTGATTGCCGGCAGTAAACTTTATCTTATTGTGTTTTATGAATTCCATTACTTCATAGCTGAAATTACCTCTATCCACAAGATCACCGACAGAATAAACCGGTATATCAGGATACCTTGTTTTGATTTCCTCATATAATCTTGTTAAAGTATGGTAACAACCGTGGATATCGCCGATAACAGCAATCATTTTAAGATAGATTAAATTTTATAAGTGTCTTTTGCATATTTAGTAAATTCATCCCTGAATTTGGGATGAGAGATTTTAATTAACTCCAGCGCTCTTTCCTTAATACTTTTGCCGAATAAAAGAGCGACTCCATATTCAGTAATTACGTAATGAACATCGCCCCTGGAAGTAACTACGCCCGCACCGCTTTTTAACTTAGGAACAATTCGTGAAATGTTTCCGTCTTTGGTTATGGAAGGCAATGCGATAATTCCTTTGCCTCCATCCGAATGAGCCGCACCTCTAATAAAATCAACCTGTCCGCCTATACCGCTGTATAACCGGGTTCCCATTGAATCTGAACAAACCTGGCCCGTCAAATCAACTTCAATAGCGGAATTAATTGCTATCATCTTTTTATTTTTAGCTATCATAAACGGATCGTTAACATACTCTTGTGGATGGAATTCAATAACCGGATTATTATCAATAAAATCGTAAACTCGTTTTGTGCCTAAAACAAAACCTGCAATAATTTTGCCCGGATGCAGAGTTTTTTGTTCACCGTTAATTATTCCTTGTTCAACTAAATCAATAATTCCGTCTGAAAACATTTCGGTATGAATGCCAAGATCTTTTTTTTCTGTCAGGTATTTCATAACAGCATCCGGAATTGCTCCTATTCCCATTTGCAAAGTCGAACCATCCTCAATTAGATCAGCTATATTCGTTCCAATTTTATCATAAATATCAAGAAATTCTTTACTTGTATTGGGATCGATTTGCGGTAATTCTTTTATTGGTTCATTCTTCTCTACTATGTAATTAATTTTATTTATATGAATAAAACTATCACCGAGAGTTCGCGGCATTTCATTGTTTATTTGCCCAATTATTATCTTCGATTTTTCTGCTGCAGTTTTTATTGTACCAACATCAACCCCATAACTGCAAAATCCATGTTCATCAGGTGTAGATAGATGAATTAATGCAACATCTGTTTTTATATGTCCGTGTTTAAATAACAAAGGAACTTCGGAGAGAAATATCGGGATGAACTCAGCTCTTCCATTGTTAACTGCTTCCCTGGTATTAGCGCCTACAAAAAATGCTTTGTGCTGAAAATGTTTTTCCATCCCCAGTTTTGTATAAGGAAGATCTCCAACAATAAGAATGTGATACAAACTTACATTTTCAAGTTCATCCTTTCTGTTAACCATAGCTTTAATAAGCTCCATCGGCGCAGCACAGCCAGGTTGAATAACAATATTATCACCAGATTTTATATGCCCGACTGCTTCATCAGCAGTTACCACTTTTTGATTGTAAATATTCAGGATATTTGTTGGAAGTGTTTTCAATTTTATCTCTTTAGTGGTATCCATAATTTTGAAAATAAGGATGAAATGATTTTTTCTTACAAATTTTCCGTATCAATTAATTAGTAGGGAATATTCTAATCGGACGATACTTGAGACCAAATCTATCAGCCAGCGATTCATTACAACAGAAACCTTTATGCGTACAAACACCTTTCGCTAATCCTTCATCACCCATTAATGCGTTTGATAAACCGTTGTTAGCAATATTAATTATGTAATCAATGGATGCATTGTTTAATCCATAGCTCGCAGTACGCGAAACCATTGCCGGCATATTTGGAACACAATAGTGTATAACATCATGCAAACGGTAAACCGGGTCGGAGATGGATGTAATTCTGCTCGTTTCGATGCATCCACCCTGATCAATTGAAACATCAACTATAACTGCTCCTTTTTTCATTTGTTTTACCATTTCTTCACTAACTATATGCGGAGTTTTTTCACCTTTAATAAGAACCGCGCCAATCAAAACATCGGCAAATTTAACACCTCTGGAAATTGTGTATGGGTTTGCCATTACGGTCGTAACATTTTTATTAAATAAAATATCAACGTGCCGCAGCCGGTTTAAATCATTATCTAAAACAATAACCTGTGCACCTCTTCCAAAAGCGGCCCGGGCTGCTGATATACCAACAACACCTGCCCCAATAATAACAACTGCTGCCGGAGCAACACCGGCAATTCCTCCTAACAAAATACCCCGCCCTTCATTTACATAACTTTCTAAAAATCGTTCGGCTTTCTGAATAGCTAGTTGCCCGGCTATTTCACTCATAGCTTGAAGAATCGGTAAACGTGAATTATTCTCAATCAGTTCTAGCCCAATTGCAGTGATTTTTTTCTTAATAAGATTTTCAATTACATTTTTCTTTCCCAATGCGAGAAGCAAGAATGAGAAAAGTATCTGGTCTTCCTGAAGCATTTCAGCTTCTTCGTCTGATAAAGAAGCAACTTTTGCTATAAGTTCTGATCGCTTAAATGCCTCTTCGGCGCTATAAACTATTTGAGCACCGATTGAACTGTAATCTTCATCTGAAAAATGACTTTGTTCCCCGGCACCACTTTCTAAATAAACAGTATGACCTGCTCTTACAAGTGAATCTACTCCGGCTGGTGCCAGTACAACTCTTTTCTCTTCAAAAAGAGTTTCTTTAGGTATTCCAATTCTCATATACTTTTTCTTTTTATTTTTAAAACTACCTAATACACTTTAGATATTCAATAAGTTAAATAGAAATAAGCATGATGATCTTCGTATGATTGTATATGAATGAGAGATGAGAATGAAAAACTTATTCTTTTAGCTAAACATAAGTTTTACTATAAACAAAGCACCAAGAATTCCTGCAACATCTGCTAAAAGACCTACAACAACAGCATGGCGTGTTTTTCGAATACTAACCGCGCCAAAGTAAACTGCCAGCACGTAAAATGTTGTTTCCGTACTTCCAAAAAAAGTGGATACAAGCACACCAATAAATGAATCAGGACCATAAACAGACATTGTTTCAGCCATAACACCCAAAGAACCGCTTCCGGAGAGGGGTCGGATAAGTGCCATAGGGAGTGCTTCGGGAGGCATTCCAATTAAATCTGTTACAACTCTCATAACGGGAATAAGCAAATTATCTAACGCTCCTCCCGCTCTAAAAATCGCAATAGCCACAAGCATAGCAACAAGATAAGGAATAATTTTGATCGCAATATTGAATCCGTCTTTTGCACCTTCAACAAATTGCTCATAAACTTTAACTCTTTTTATGGCACCGTAACCGATAAATATCAAAATTAGAAAAGGAATGGCAACAGTAGATAATATCTGAATTACATCTTTTAATATTTCAAGATTAATGAACGAGAAAGCAGATACAATAACACTTAGCAATCCTGTAACCGAACCAATAAGGAAGAAAAGTATTATCAGAAGAATTGCAGCTGGCAGTTTCCAGTTTTCTCTGAACCAATTACCAAACTCTCTTTTAGTGATTGGAAATTTTTCAAATAGTTTTGCTGCAACAATTCCCGTTACCGTTGCACAGGATGCCCCGAAGATTGAAGTACCGATGATGATAGCAGGATCTGCACTGCCTTGTGCAGCCCTAACCGCTATTGCTGTGGCAGGAATTAAAGTTAGTCCTGCAGTATTGATTGCAAGAAAAGTTACCATTGCATTTGTGGCAGTTCCCTTTTCCGGATTCAGTTTATCTAATTCATCCATCGCTTTAAGCCCGAATGGTGTTGCTGCATTACCAAGTCCCAACATATTTGCAGATATATTCATTAACATTGCACCGATTGCAGGATGGTCGGGCGGAATTTCAGGAAACAATTTTTTAGTTATTGGTTTGATCATGTTTGCAAGTTTAGCAATCAATCCGGCATCCTCGGCAACCTTCATTACACCTAACCATAAAGCCATTATTCCAATCAATCCCAAAGCTATTTTAACAGCAACCCCGGCAATATCGATAGTTTCATTTGTTACCTTCTTCATCATTAAAAAACTAACCGAGGTAATAATAATTGCAACGTTAAGCTTGTATGGATTGTCTGTATTTATAAAGTTTATATCTGCGAGCAGCTCATCCTCATTACCGGATGCTTTGGCTATTTCTCTCCAAATAGCAGGAGTAGAATCATTTATTTTTAACGTTATGCTTGATTTTTTTTCTTTCTCGTTTACAGTTAAAATAACAGGTATATTAAAATCTCTTTCCAGAGATTCACCATAATAAGAATTGTAATCTTTTGCACTAACGATAGCAATACCTTCATAAACGACATTAGTATCTTTTAGCACAGGAGATGGAAATTCCAATGTTAAAGTAACCGGATCATTTTTGTGATATTTATCGGAGGAAATTTCAGAAAGATCAGTATACAGCGCAGAAGCTATCCCTAAAACTATTAATGAAAGCCAGATATAGTTTAGCAAAAAGCTGCTCCTTTATTAATGTTGTAACTCTTCGATGAAACTATTTAGAAAGTACTTTGTTTACTCTCCCGTTTCTTCAGTTGCGGTTAATTCTTCAGAGTCTATACATACAAGTCTTGAAAAAGATTTTGATCTGCTCTCGGATTCAATAAGCTTACCGGAATATTTTTGTATAAAGTTTTGTTTAACATTGTTTATAAGTTTTTTCTCACGTACATTTTTTATTATACCACTGACCGAGATATAAAATAAACTGTATAGGCCTTCTTTGTCGATATTAATTTTCTTTCCTAGCCTGGTATCTTTTATAGCAGTAAATTTGGCTATTGAATCAAATTTCACGTTTCTATACAACTCGTTATTTTGAATAAACACGTATATATTTTTGTTATCATAAACAAAATTTGTTGCAATCTGTTCAAAATCTTCTTCTAAGGGTATTACTATAACGCCCGAGGAAATTGAGTTTAATTCCTTCTCGATAACTTCGAGGTTTCTTATTGTTTTAACTTTTATCTGCATAAAAATTTATCAGGTTAAACTATACATTTATTATTTATTGAAAAATTACATTCGTAACAATGCGAAAGATTTTTAGGATATACTTCCTTTAAAATTCCATTTATTATTTTTAAAATATCTTTTCTTATTTCTTCAATATTTTTACGGTTATAATTTATTACGAATGGGTTATCAGAAAACTTCAAAAATACTAAACGAATTTCTATTTCATCAAATTCCTTGTGCAATTTACTAACAATATATACATAAAAGTTAAGTTGATTTAAATAATATTTTGCTCTATCTTCAATTAATTCCTTTTCAATATCATCTGTCTTGTAATCTACGATAATATATTTATCGTCATTAACTATTAATTTATCTATAATTCCGTACAGATAGTAATCCTTTTCATTTAAGTAAATTTCAGTTTCATTTTTATATCTGGTGTATTTTCTTAGTTTTTTATACTCACTAGAATGATAATAACCATTTAACATATGCAGTATATTTTTTGTAAATATTCCTTTGGTCTCCTGTGATTCGAAGAAATTCTGATAGCCAGCTGCAATTTCATCAAAAATATATTTTTCCAAATTGTCATTGCTAATTTCCTTTTGAAGTACTTTATGAATTATTTGTCCTTTAATACTTGAAGCATTCTTTATTAACGGGGATTCACCTTCATCACCATTCCGCGCATCTTCCTTACCGGTATAATCATTAAAATTATTTTTGTGATACTCTTTATTTCTAAAGGACTGAAAATTATTGTATAGATCGGTGTAACCATAATTATAAATTAATTTATACTTTAAGGGGCATTGGCTATAAGAAGCAACTTTTGTAGCGGATATAATTTCTCCTTTTCTTGTATCTTTGATTTTTCTTAACAAAAAACTTTTTGTTCTAATTTGTTCATCGGTATTGCTTTCTTTTACATCCGGTAATTCAACTTTTTTTATGATGGGAATAATTGTTTTATATGCCGTCTTAATATTTTTATAGCTCTTATTTTCTTTTATTAAAAATTTCAAATCTTCTTCAATTATAAATTCATTCAAATCTAAATTAATATTCAATCCGTCAATCAGTAATCCCATAAAACTTGATGAATTAAATTTGTTGTTTTTCTTCAATGTTGCTGATAAGAAAAGATATTGTTTAGCTCTTGTAATCCCAACATAAAACAGTCTTTTTATTTCTGCCAACTCCTTTTTTGTTTCAATATAATCCCTTATTGATATTAAAGGGACAGATTTATAATCACTGAAATAATCTCCCTTAACTGGTACTTTAGTCAGCAATCCAAAGTTTTTATCAACAGAAATATATTTTGATTTGACCGTATTCATTTGTGAAACTTCATTACACTTATAAAGAAATACGACAGGGTACTCCAACCCTTTGGCCTGGTGGAGTGTTAAGATACTCACTGCATTTGACTGAGAAGCTAATCCGGCCTGTGCTTCTTCATCAAGTTTAGTAATTGCATCTTTAAGGAAGCTAACATAATCGTAAAGAGTCTTGAATCCCTGATTTGAAAATGTATTGGTGATTCTCTGCAGCTTTTCGATGTTTGCCAATTCCTGTTCACCATCAGAACGGGAAGCGAGCACGGTTAAAAAGTTTGTCGTTTCAAATATTTCGGTTAGAAGTGTGTTGAGATCTCTTTTGCCTGCTAATTGCAGATATTTCCTTAGTAGATCAACTGCAGAAGCTACTTGCTTTTCACCTGATTTTGATTCGAGCATTTTTTCCCAAAAAGAATTACCGTAGTTCAACGATATCTCAAATATTTTGAGATCACTTATTGAAAAAAACGGTGAACGTAATACTCCAATTAATGCAGCATCATTGTTTGTATCGAGAAGAAAGGAAAAATAATTATAAATATCATAAATGCTTTGTCTTTGAAAAAATCCTCTCCCACCAATTATTTTGTAAGGAATATTAATTTTTACAAATTGTTTTTCTAATTCTTTAAATGAAGATCTTTTGCGGACAAGCACGGAAATATTTTTCCAATTTAGTTCAGAATTTTCACTAAGCAATCTTAAAATTTGTCTGGAAATCAATTCAGCTTCAATTATATCAGAATCTTCTTCTGCAATCAGAATAGAAACCTTTCCACCTGAACTATCAGATTTTGCACAAATAAGCTCTGAGTGTTCTACTTCGTTGTAAAGTTTAACAGGATTATAGAAAAGATTTTTAAAGAGTACGTTCGTGAAAAGACAGATTGCGGGTTCCATCCTAAAACTATCCGGAAGCGTTAATAAGAATTCGCTGCCATCTTTACCGGAAATATCTAAATTCGTTTTCTTAAACACTTCGAGTTCTGCTTCTCTAAATCTATATATACTTTGCTTTTCATCTCCAACAATAAACAGGTTGCCTTTATTTAGATAATCGAGTAAAGGCATAAATATTTCGTACTGTATTTCGTTAGTATCCTGGTATTCATCCACCATTAAATATTTGAATTTATCCGATAAATATTTTGCAACATTTTCAGACTGAAGCAGAGCTCTTGTTTTAATTAATATGTCTTCGTAATCGAGATAACTTAGCTCTCTCTTTTTCTGATCATATAAAAACAATGTGTCATCAAAAAGATTAATTAAATAATTACCCGCCAATGCTAATTGATATTCAAGACTTTTTGTGTTTTCATTAATCTCTATGTCGCTTAAATTATTCAATATATCTTCAACATTATTTATTTCCTTTTCAAAACCATCTCTCAAACCGGCAGGAAAGTATTTTGTTTTTCTAATCTTTTTATCATTTGTACAAACGGTATCTACTATTCGCTGAATAATTTTTATTACCATTTCAGGTTTTGTGATTTTAGATAATTCTTTAATAGAATAATCAGTTTGATTCGCCAAATCATTAGCAGGATCATCATTGATAACTTTATTATTTATCGTTGATAAATCTTTTATCAAAGATTTTATTTGAGGTAAGTAGATAATTTGGAAATATTTATTAAATGATTCTCTAAAATATTCAGCTATCTTTTCAGCATCTTCACTATAAATATTGTTTTTTAATTTTAGTATAGTCTTCCGGTTATCTATTAACGTTCGTAACTGCTTAACTAAATTTACTTTTGATCCAAACGATCTTATCAAATATTTGATCTCTTCATTGCTTGTATCTTCTAACTTCTCCTTTAGGGTTTCTTCGATAGATAATTCTAACAATTCATAAGATTTTTTTGCATCAATAGGAGTGAAGTTAGCATCTAGTTCTGCATCAACCGGAAACTCTTTTAGAATGTTGATACAAAACGAATGAATAGTTGAAATATTTGCTGAAACAAGTTGGCGTCTGATTTTTTCAAGTTTTATTCTTTCAGAATTTTTCTTGGATGAACGAATCTGATTTTCAATTTCCTCGGCAATTCGTTTATAAAGTTCTCCCGCAGCTTTATCGGTAAATGTGATTGCAGCAATATTTTGTAACGGTACATTACCATCAATTGCTATTTGCAGATATCTTTTTGAAAGCACAAAAGTCTTTCCCGATCCTGCATTTGCTCTTAATGAAATTGAATGTTTAAAATCAAGTGCCTTGGATTGTTGAGGTGTAAGTTCAGTCAACATCTATCTCACTAAACATTTTCGGATGAAATGTATTTGGGAATTGTAATTTCAAAAGTTGTTCCTGAAGAACCTGATTGCACCAAATGTATTTTGCCATTCACCCCTTCAAGAAATCTTCTTGCTAATTTTAAACCTAAACCCATGCCTTTTTCTTTAGTGGTAAAATTAATTTCAAATATTTTTTCTTTAATTTCATCACTAATTCCCTCTCCATTATCTACAATTATTAATGAATAATTATCATCTTTTGTTGTTAGACTAATTGCAATAATAGTTGCATTGGCTTGAATGGAATTTCTTATCATATTGATCAACATTCTTCTTAATTGCGAGGTATCAGCTTCAACAATTGCTTCCGAAGATTTGCTTTCAAAATCAATATTAATTTTATCATCCGTAAAAAGATTGGTTGTATCCATTATTACTGGCACCACATCTAATATTTCAAGATTTATGCTTGGCATTTTTGCGAAACTTGAAAACTCTGAAGCGATCTGCCCAAGATTATCAATCTGATTTAATGTTGTTTTTGTCACCTTCTTAAAAATTTTATCAAAGTCTTTACTCTTATCATTGTAAGAAGCAATGAGCTGTTGAACAGCCAATTTTATTGGTGTCAGAGGATTCTTAATTTCGTGTGCAACCTGTTTTGCCATTTCTTTCCATGCGCTTTCTCTCTCAAGCTTTGCAAGTTCTATCTGGTTTTTTTGCAATTCTTTTGTCATCAAATTAAATCCTTGATAAAGGTCTCTCATCTCGCCCTTCTCATTATTTTTCAACTCAACATCCAGATCACCTTTCGCAACTGCTTCTGTTGCTTTTGTAAGTCGTCTTATTGGTGCAGAAATTTGATTAGCAAGCACAGTGCTCACAATTATAATTATAATTAAAGCAAAAGAATAAATTCCGAATAAAATTACATCAATGTCGGCAGGTGAAAACGCCGGTTTAATTTTATTGAAGGCATCATTTACCCCGATGATAAGCGGAACATTATTAACATTTATTTTTCTGTAATATGCATCAAATGTGTACCTATCAATATTTTCAATCGTAAGATACTTTCTATAGCTAAGATAATTTAAACTATAATGTGCCTTCGCATTTAATTTATAATTGAACAAACCTGTGCGGTATAGTTCATCGCGAGAGCTGTATAGCAAATCCGTATTTTGATATACGGCGAATGATATATCCAATTCCTTTCCGGCGTTACGGAAGGCAGTTGTGAGTTTCCGATCTTTATGTTTTGCTAATTGAGAAGTAATATGATTTTCCAAATAATCCGAACGTTTGCTTAGTTCTGTAAATATTGCTTTCTCACTTCTTTCCGATACTACTTCCCTGTTATAAACTGCAAGCAAAGCTAACGGCACAATCGATACAAGAAGAAATGCATACAACAATCTTATTCTAAAAGATGATTGAACTTTAAGCAACTTTGTAACTATTAGAGATATAAACAGCAATAATATAAATATTGAATGCAGAAAAAATATCTTAAAGAAATTAAAAAGGTTCCAGGTTATTTCTTTTTCTTTAGCAGCAGCGGTAATAACTCTTTCAACGCCGTTTTCAAAAAGTTTGATAACATAAGCGACATAGTTTTCATCATAAATTGAAAAGTTTATCCACGCATCATTAAACTCCGAAAAGTTAGCATTGTAAATATGTATCATTTGTTCACGCGAAGGATAAATATCACCATAAACCTGCGTTAGCCGTTCGTTAGTAAATTCAAAAATCTTTAGTAAAGATGCATCAATAGCAGCTCCCAATAATGCTTTATTTGATTTTAGAAAATCAGGAATGTTTTTTGAGCCAATATTACTAATATTAAATTCAGTAACTGTCGCGATATATCCAAAAACAATATCTCTTTTCACCACAGGAATAACTCCAACGTAAGTAATTAGATCACTGCCAATTGAATCGGCAACCCCTTTAATATTTGTTTCGCTTAATTCAATAACATCGAAGTAATTGAATATGTTATATTGCTTTTCTAAACCAACTGAAAAACTTCCGATCTCTCTTTTATCCACATCGAAAAGAAATATCCCGGAACTTTTCGATTCCCTCTGCATTGGACTATCGCTCCAAACTCTAAAAGCTTCGGCATCATAATTAATATTTGATCTGAAAAAACTATTCATTAACTCATCATCTTTTAAAGCCTTGTTTAATGTTTCATCGCTCATATAATGCAATAAGTTTTCATTTGCTCTTATTATTTCAAACGCAACTGTTTTTAATGATTGTCTCTCCAATTGCAGATTAAAATAGTTCATAAGAATCACAACTATAACGGAAGATATTACTGTTCCATACAGAAACAATTGAGATAAACTTTGCCTCTTATTATATACAATGTACAACAGCAATAAAATTAAACTGATGAATAAAAAAGCCATCGGGTAGGTAATTAATGGTTCCGGCAGATAATCAAAAAAGTAATAAGCAAGTGTTTGTATTGATATGAAATATATGGAAAATTTTAATAGTTGATATTTGGGTGATGTTATCTTCAGAAATAATCCTATTACCATTATCAAGGCAGTCATTACCAGGATAATAGCTAAGCCAAGCATTAATACATTCAGGTTCATAAATAAAATGTCCGCATCTGGAAC
>JBATTD010000622.1:0-2167 GCA_049670345.1 Ignavibacteriaceae bacterium | reverse complement strand
TCGGGAACATATAATTACAGGTTGAAGCAAATAGATAATGATGGTACTTATGAATACTCCGATGTAGTAAGTATTGAAGTTGGAGTTCCAAATAACTTTTATTTAAGCCAGAATTATCCAAACCCGTTTAATCCGGAAACAAGAATAGACTTTACTCTTCCTGAAAAACAATTAGTTAGTTTGAGAGTCTATAATACTCTTGGTGAATTAGTAATGGAATTAGTTAATGAAGAGAGAGAAGCAGGAAGTTATTCTGTAATATTTGATGCTTCATCCACCAACGGTGGACTGCCTAGCGGTGTTTACATTTACAGGCTACAAGCTTCAGAATTTGCAGAAAATAAGATGATGATCCTTATAAAGTAAAAAATAAGTAGCATCATATTTCTCATATAGAAGTTTAATACTCTTCTACCCAATATTTACAAAATATTTATTTTAATTAAAATTTTGAAGTACATAATTATTGGGCATAGTGTTTGTAAAATAATGAATTGATTTAAAGGAAAGGAAGTTAATATGAAAAATACAAGTAATAGAAAGTTCAATAATGTTTTGTTTTTTATCTTAAATAAGCTTTGTATCCCGGTAATTCTTTTTCTTATTGTTGGTGGACTACTTTATGCCCAGACTTCGGTGACGTCTGTACTGTCGCTAAATGCAGCTGGAATTAGCGATCAGGACGATATGTGCATCTGGATTCATCCAACAGATAAATCTCAAAGTACAATCATTGCCTCAGATAAAGCTGCTAATAAACTATTTGTATATGATTTGAATGGAAACACACTTCAGACAATTGATGTTCCAGGAATGCCTGGAAATATTGATCTTCGATATAATTTTGATATTTCAGGCGAACCTACGGATATAGTTGGATATAACGATAGATCTAATAGCACTTTGGTTTTTTATAAAGTAGACAAGTCGACCAGAGAATTATCTTTTATAAGTAATTTTGCAGCCGGAAGTAATTATGGATTTTGCTTGTATAGAAGTTTTATTACAGGAAAGTATTATGCTTTTTCATCTAATAAATCAAGTAGAATAAGGCAATTTGAATTATCAGGAACTACAGGCACAGTAACTGGTTTGCAAGTAAGAGAGTGGTATAATGGAAGTGGTAATACAGAAGGTTTAGTTGCAGACGATGAACTTGCAAAATTTTATGCTGCGAATGAGTCAGATGGTGTGAATAAATACGATGCCGAACCTGATGATCTAAATCCAACAGGAGAATTGATTGCCCCTACGGGAGCTAATGGTTTTTCCGCAGATGTAGAAGGAATCACAATTTATTATGCTGCAAATGAAGAAGGTTATTTAATTGCATCAAGTCAGGGCAACAGCAGGTTCTACGTGTTTAACAGAATACCTCCGCATAATTATGTTAATTATTTTACTGTTGATGGCGCGGGAAGTACGGATGGGATTGATATTACAAATGTTAGTCTGGACTCTACATTCCCGGCAGGAATTTTCTTATGTCATGATGGAACAGGTTCTCCCTATGTAATTAGGGCTAGCCGATATGAAGATATAGGTTTGCTAATAGATACTACTTATTGGGACCCACGGAACAGTTTAGGAGCCACATCAATTATAAATAGCTTGACTAATCCAAGCAGATTTTTTCTGACACAGAACTATCCCAATCCATTTAATCCGGAGACAAGAATAGATTACACACTTCCGGAAAAACAAATGGTAACATTAAGGATTTATAACACCTTAGGCGAACAAGTAGCAGAGTTAGTTAATGAGGAAAGAGATGCGGGAAGTTATTCAGTCTTATTTGATGCATCTAATTTACCAAGCGGTGTGTACATTTATAGACTTCAAACATCATCGTTTGCTGCTAATAAGAAAATGACCTTACTCAAATAGTAGGGATAGAAAATTCTATAAAATAAGACTTGCCGTTTTACTTTTCAATCCAAGTTGCATGATCGTGTTTGTCCGGCATTTAAAACGTTCCGGCTTAATATTATGAAATACGCATTGCTATTTTTCTATCCCTTGATTCATAAAGATTATATTATAATCTTTAAATAATTATTCATTCAAAAAACTATTGGAGATGAAATGATTTTTAAGAAAATTGTATTGATACCTATTTTATGTGCGGTAGTATTATTATCAATTGCTTTAATACCCAGTAATTATT
>JBATTD010000621.1:0-10059 GCA_049670345.1 Ignavibacteriaceae bacterium | reverse complement strand
GTTAATGAGATGAGTGTTAGAAAAAAAGAGGATTTTGCCCTGCTGATTGATTTAAATGCTTCTTTGATCCAGAAAAAAATCATTGCGCAAATCTCAAAAATTTATTTTCATTTATTTGCAAGGTTCTTTTAAAAATTAGATTCATCTAACCACCTTGTAATTTGCCATTTTTTTGATTCTGCATCCTTCCTTAGAGATAAATTCACTCTGCCGTCAACTCGAACAACATCAGTAGGATTGAATGTGATGTTAAGATTAAAACTTCTAATAATATTCGCGGTCAGCGAGTCTTCGGTACTTAGAACAATGTTGTTCCAAATTAAATCTAATCTTTCAGAGTTTTTAAATAAACCATCAGTTGTTCTTAAATCTTCATCACGCGCCCAGGATACGTCAAATCCCTGGTCATAATCGCGGTAAGTAAATATAAAATCTGGGGCAATTAACTTACCGTAGATGAGAGTATCTTTAAAACTATAAGAATATTGAAAATTTTGAAATACACCTTCAATTGTTGTCTGGTCTGAGATTCCGGAACGCTCATCATCGTAATTCTCATCAAACGCAGGGGCAAACGGATTAGTGCATCCAAAAATAATTAAAAGAGAAAAGACTATGAGTATGTAAAGTTTTATTTTAATAAACACTACCTTTTAAATCACTCCAGCTTGGATTATCTTCAATTGCATTATCTTTCCAAAAATAAACCTCCCAAAGAGTGCTTACATTTATCATACTAAGTTCTAAATTACCCTGAAAAATCAGAGGTTCACTGTTTATTTGAGGAATACTAATAAAATATTCTGAATTATATTTTAAGCTGTCGCCAAATATACTAAATGACTCTGGTGAAAGAGAAAGTCCAGAAAGTAAGACGGGTAGTTCATCAGGAACTGATGTTTTCATGTTATTAAAATATTGTACCTCAGCATCTATATTCCAGGTTGGCCATAAGTTTTGAAAGCGCGATGATGCAGTGCTTGATGGAACAAAAATAAAATCTCTGTTTGATAAACCTGTTACAAATGTATTTTGATAATTCACCACATCTTTATCGGCAAATGAATCTATAAGATTTTGTATTAAGATTTCAGGAGAGGTGGCAGGCCGATAATTAGATCTTGATTGATCAGGGGATTCAGCATCTCTTGTTTCAAAAATATCGCAGCTAACTGCTGAAAACAGCAATAATATAATAACCAATCTTTTCATTTACATGCAATTATAATAATTCTTGGCGAAGATTCAAGATCAAATGAATTTCCCATAAAATCACCAAAGGTTTTAATTATCCTGAATCCCAGTTTTTCCATCATGTTTATCAGCTCATCCTTGCTGAACATTCTTACAGATTCAAAATATTTACTAATTTTTCCTTTGTTATCAATGGTTATTTCTTTAATGATTCTTTCCCCTTCAATAAAACGATTTTGTGTTATAACACTACCATCAAACTCATCAACTGTGCTTGGCACCAAATTGTTTTCTACAAATCTTTTATTGAAATAATCTAATACAAAGTAACCATTATTCTCCAGCAGTTTATATGCTTTGCTCAGAATAAAATAATTTTCCTCATCTTTTTCAAAATAACCCATGCTAGTAAACAGATTTAGAATTAAGTGGTATTTAATATTAGGATTGAATTGTCTTATATCGGAATGAACAAACTCTATATTTACATTTTCATTTTCAGCATATTTCTTGCCAATTGATAATAAATTTTCACTTAGATCAACCGCCGTCACCTTAAATCCTTGTTTAGCAAAAATTACTGCATGTCTTCCAGAGCCTGCAGCCATATCGAGCACAGTTTTTACTTTGGAAACCTCAATATTATTAATAACAAGCTGATTTAATTCGATTGCTTCTTTTTCGTCGCGGTGTCTGTAGACTTTAAGATATTCTTCAGAGTTGAACCAGTTCTTATACCATTCCATAATTAAATAGATAATCGATTTATCATTGCTCTGCCAATTGTTGCTTCATCGGCAAATTCAAGGTCGCCGCCAATTGGCAAGCCCCTGGCAATACGTGTAACTATAATATTAAGAGGTTTAATTAATTTTGCAAGATAAAGTGATGTTGTTTCACCTTCAGTATCAGGATTTAGTGCAAGAATAACTTCTTTAATATTTTCTTTTTCAAATCTTTTCAGCAATTCTTTTATTTTTAATGAATCGGGTGTTATTCCTGTAAGAGGTGAAAGAACTCCGCCAAGCACATGATACAAACCGCTAAATTCGTGAGTTTTTTCTATTGCAATTAGATCACTTGCTTCTTCAACCACACAAATAATTGAATTATCTCGTTTAGTGCTTTTACAAACTTCACAAAGTTCATCTTCAGATAGATTATTACAACGAGAACAGGATTTGAGTTTTGTTTTTAATTCCTTAATTGATTTTAAAAGATTTTTAACCTGATCATCATCCATTTTTAAAATGAAAAGCGCCAATCTTTGGGCAGTTTTCTTTCCAATACTTGGCAGTTTACTCAATTCCTCAATTGCCACTGCTAAAGGT
This sequence comes from Ignavibacteriaceae bacterium, assembly GCA_049670345.1. GTDB lineage: Bacteria > Bacteroidota > Ignavibacteria > Ignavibacteriales > Ignavibacteriaceae > BMS3ABIN03. Next base: position 7,534 of record JBATTD010000621.1, on the reverse strand, counting down.
TCTGCTATTTGCAATTTTATAATCCCGGGATGTTCATTCCAGGCGGAATCATCCCTTTTGTTACTTTAGCCATTTCTTCTTCAGCCAGTTTGGCAGCCGAAACAAGAGCTTTATTTACGGCGGCAACAACCAAATCTTCCAATACTTCTTTATCATCTTTATCTATTACTTGTGTGTCAATTTCCACAGATATTATTTCTCGGTTGCCATTCGCGGTTGCTTTAATCATTCCGCCACCGGCTTCTTCACTAACTGTTGAATTTCCTAGTTCAATTTGTACTTTTTGCATTTCTGCCTGCATTTTCTGCACTTGTTTTAACATTCCCTGCATCCCGCCATTCATCGGCTTTCCTCCATAAATTAAATAATTCTTTTTTTCTGTTAAATTTAGCTCTAAATATAATACAATTGATTGACTTTATATACCGAATTTTCATACCTTATTAAGTTAATTTCTTTGAACTTATTAAGATTTTTTTAACTATATATAAATGATACAGCACAATATAAAGATTGACCTTCCTTTTGATGATCAGCCTTATTTGATGGTTGAGTACCCGGATTATTTTTATCCTGTACAAAATAAAAAAGCAAAGGTTAAAGATTTAGGAAAAAAGTTTGCCTCAATCAATGCCTTCTTTTACGATTATCTGAAGGAATATCATATTCCCTGTGCTTATATAAAAAATCATAATGAGCGTTCATTGGTTTATATAAATTTTGAGCAATTGCATTTTTCAATAAAAATATTGAATACTGCCGACAAAAGAACTGCTAAATTATTCTCAATAAAAGAAGGTGCTAATCTGGAATTACCAATTTTTGAGTATCATTATGGAAATTCTAAAGGATCATTAGTTTCCGAAAGCCATTTAATAGCTTTTGATATTTGTACATACGAAGATTTAAAATTAATAAACAGAATTTGTTCAAAAGTGAATGCTGTTCTAAAAGCATTTTTTGACAGAAGGGGCGAGATAGTTGCGGAAGTAACCTGCAGCTTTGGTAAAAGTAAAAATAAAATTTATCTAATAGATGATTTTTCTCCTTTAAGTTTGAAAATTTTTCCAAACGGAAATCTTGACAAATGGACGAATCCTTACTTACTGAAAACTTCGGGTAATATGCGTAAATACACCAATTTTCTTTTCAATATTACCAGCTAATAAAAAATGTTTACAAAATACGGTTACAGTACAATTGGAATAACGGCAATAATCTCGTTTTTGCTTATAGTACTTGGAATTTTCCTCAACAATAATATTGCAAAGTATGGTTTATTTGCAGTAGCAATCTTTCTCATTTCTTTCACTCTTTATTTTTTCAGAGACCCCGATAGAAAACCTCCGGCAAAAGATGGAATTGTTGTTTCTCCTGCTGATGGAAAAGTTCTGTTAGTAAAAGAAGTTATTGCTGAAGAGTTTATAGGAGGTAAAGCAAATCAAATTTCCATTTTTATGTCGCCGTTAAATGTTCATGTAAACAGAATTCCGATAAGCGGCACGGTTGACCATCTTGAATATATAGAAGGAAGATATGTCGCTGCTTTTGAAGACAAAGCTTCGGAACTAAATGAAAGATCGATTACCGGTATAACAAACAGAAACGGAAAGATTTTGTTCACACAAGTTGCCGGATTTATTGCAAGAAGAATAATTAATAACTTAGCGATCGGAGATAAGGTTAACATCGGCGAACGGTTTGGGATGATAAAATTTGGCAGCCGCGTTGATGTAATTGCACCACTAAGCTGGATACCCAAAGTTAAAAAAGATGAATCGGTTACGGCCGGTGAAACCATATTATTTGAGTTAGCAGAATAATATGCGCCTGCGAATAACCCGGTCAGTTATACCAAACCTTTTTACCGCAACAAATATGTTTTGCGGTTTCCTATCAATAATTACGGCAAGTAACGGTAATTATAATTACGCAGCATGGTTAATTATTGTAGCTGCAATCTTCGATGCACTGGATGGATTGGTCGCACGATTAACAAATTCAAGTTCTGAGCTCGGAGTTGAACTTGATTCTTTATCCGATATTGTTAGCTTCGGTGCTGCCCCCTCTTTTCTTATTTACTCGACTTATTTAAACCAATTTGATAGTGTTGGAATTATTCTAAGTTCACTTATTTTAATTGCAGGCGGCTTCAGATTAGCAAGGTTTAACGTTCAGTTAGTTGGTTTTGAAAAATCGTTTTTCCTCGGTCTCCCAATTCCTACTGCAGCATTAACAATCACCTCATTCGTTCTTGCTTTTTACAACGATGGTTTTGCCAAACCCTATTCCGATGCGGTCATTCCACTTGTTGTCATTTTATCTTATTTGATGGTAAGCAATATCAGGTATGAATCAATTCCAAAGTTTTCTTTAAAAGGGATAAAGGATAAACCGTTTCATTTTATATTTTTACTTATAGCAATTATACTTGTGTTGTTATTTTACACCGAAGGATTGTTTTACACATTTATTTTGATGATACTAATCGGTATTTTTCGATACATTTATAATTCAATTAGAAAGAGAACCGCATAATTAATTTCAATTAAACTTTTATTGGAGAATTAACAGATTGTATAGAGCAAAGGTTTTAATTAAAAGAAGACCGTCGATTCTTGATCCGCAAGGTAAAGCAGTTGAAATTGGTGCACAACATCTAGGATTAACAAATATTAAAAATACAAGAATCGGCAAGTACATTGAGTTTGATGTGGACACGGTAGATAAAACAGAAGCCGAAAAAGAGGTAAGCAATTACTGCGATAAACTTCTTGCCAATCCTATAATTGAAGATTACAATTTTACTCTGGAAGAAGTGAAATGAGAAAACCGAAATTTGGAGTGGTGGTTTTCCCCGGTTCCAATTGCGATCACGATGCGTTTTACGCACTGCACAAAGTGCTGGAATACGATGTGAATTTTTTATGGCATAAAGATACTGATTTGAAAGAAAGTGATGTAATAATTTTACCTGGAGGATTTTCTTACGGAGATTATTTGAGAACAGGAGCTATTGCAAGGTTTTCACCTATTATGAATTCTGTTATTGATTTTGCAAATAAAGGTGGCTGTGTTATAGGTATCTGTAACGGTTTTCAGATTTTACTGGAAGCGGGATTATTACCGGGTGCTTTGTTACAAAATATATCATTAAAATTTATTTGTAAAGATATTTATCTTTCGGTTGAGAATTACGAAAGTAACTTTACACAAGGTATTAAAGACAAAACTGTTTTAAATTTACCTATTGCACATGGTGATGGAAATTATTTTACCGATGAGAATACTCTAAAAGAATTGGAAGATAACAATCAAATTATTCTCAGATATTCTTCTAAAGATGGAAAAGTATCAAGGGAATTTAATCCGAATGGTTCACTAAAAAATATAGCTGGTATAACTAATAAAAACGGTAATGTATTAGGTATGATGCCGCACCCGGAAAGAAGCTGCAATCCCATTCTTGCAAAGACAGATGGAAGTTTAATTTTTAATGCACTTGTAAATAATATATTAAATTAAAAGGTGATACAATGTTTGGTAATTTAGGCGCCGGGGAAATAATCTTAATCCTACTTGTTGTCTTAATCCTTTTCGGAGCAAAGAAAATACCCGAACTTGCAAAAGGGTTGGGTAAAGGAATGAGCGAATTCAAAAAGGGATTAAAAGAAGTAGAAAATGAAATCAAGGATGCTGATAAAAAAGCAGACGACACGAAAGATAATAAAAGTTAGTCTGCTTTATAAAAAAATATTAAGAGGGATGTCTTAAAATTATTGTTTAAGAACATCCCCTTTCTACTATTATTCATTCGTTATAACAGGATTTGATCACACAATTATCATTTAATTAGCACTTGTCCGCCGTAGCTTTTAGCGTAGGAGGACCTTCTTCTTAGTTACTGCTAAGCTTCCCGCCTGGGGCTCATAAAAAAAAATTCCACTTGTTAATCTTGTACTGCTAAATTCAACATCATAACTACCCGCGGCTTTTTCTTCGTTAACCAGTGTAGCTATTACATTTCCTAAAACATCATATACCTTTAAACTTGCATACTGCTTACTGCTTATTGCATATTTGATTATCGTGCTTGGATTGAATGGGTTCGGGTAGTTTTGATCTAAACGGAATGTATTTGGTTGATCACCTTGGTTCTGTGCTGATATATTAATCACATATAAGTAGACAATGATGATTAGAAAAAGATTGTAATTACGTATCCATTTAAAATCATATTACTCCTCCTGGAAGTACATTTAAACGTATTAAATTAGAGGGATTAAAGCAATTAAAATGTTTTTCATCCGTCTATAATTCTAAATTATGGTCAGATGGAACTCACATTATAATCATTGCTATGCATGTTTACGGGTGTTTATGCTCGTTTCTGAGTAAGAATTCTTATTTTTATAACAGGATTAAAAACAGATTAAATAAGAAGGAAATTTTGAGCGATTTTAATTACATAGAACATTATAAAAAAGATGCATCTGATTTTGATTACTTTGAAGAACGAAAAGGGGCAACAGCGCACGATGAACGAAGAGTAAGAGAATATATAAATTCAAAAGTTGGAGAGAATGTAAAATCAATATTAGATGTCGGCTGCGGGAGGGCGTGGGTTGCAAAGCATTATTTACCGAAGAGGGTAGATGTTCATTCACTTGATATTTCTGCAACAAATCCTGCCAAAGCTGTAAAACTCTATCCTTCGGAAAATCATTTTGCAATTGCAGCAGATTCATTTCATCTGCCATTTGCAGATGGATCGTTTGATTGTGTTATTGCCTCCGAAATAATTGAGCACATTGTTGATCCGGAAAAGTTTATTAACGAATTGTTTAGAGTTGTTAAAAAAGGTGGTCAACTAATTATCACTACACCTTACAAAGAAGATATTATCTATTACCTGTGTATTCACTGTAATAAAAAAACACCTACTAATGCTCATCTTCATTCTTTTGATGAAAAAAAGTTAGAGGGTTTGTATTCCGGAGATGATCTTGAGGAATTTAATTATAATACCTTCGGTAATAAGCTTCTTATCTTTTTAAGGACTTATTCCATTCTTCAGTTCTTTCCTTTTTGGCTGTGGAAGTTTAAAGACAAATTTGCAAATCTTATTTTCAACAAGCCAATTCATATAATTTGCGTTTTTAAGAAAAAAAGTTTGTAGCCCTGGTTTTTGTTATTTTAAAGCAGAGAATTGCATTACTTAAGAAATTTCAAAAGATTGCCAATCTCATTTTCCCAATTCAGTTCTTTAGAAGCTATCTTGCAGTTTTGTTTGAATTTTTTGTATTGCACTTCATCGGATGTTATATTTTCAAGTGCAGTTATTAACTCATCTTTATTATCGGGATCTATAGCAAAACCCACATTAAATTTATCAACAATTTCTTTCATCTGCGGAAGGTTACTAACAACAACCGGTACTTCGGCCATCATATATTCGAATAACTTATTTGGCAGTGCGTAGTAATAACTTTTGCTAATGTTTTCAATCAGTGCAATTCCCACATCTGCGGATGGTGTTAATTTTGGCAAATCTTCCTGGCTAAATTTTCCTATAAAAAAGACCTGGTTAATTACCTTTCGTTCAACAGCTAATTTTTTATAATAGTTTTCAAATTCTCCGCCGCCAATTAGAACAAAAACAAATTCTGACATTTCCGGCAGTATATCAAAGATTTTCTCAATTCCCCTTCCTTTTAATATTACACCCTGGTAAAGCATAATTTTTTGATCTTTGCTTATTCTCAATTGAGCTCTCAAATCGGTTCGCTCTTCAGGTTTATAAAAGCGCGGAAGATTTCTTAATACAACCGTATTTGTAACACCGTACATTTCTTTAAGCACATCTGAATCCATACTTCCCGTTGTAATAATGTGATCTGCATGTTTTATAAATAACTTTTCAACAATCTTCCAAAAGTATTGTACAAATTTTCTTTCATTTAATCCTGCAAGGAATCCATAGAGTTCCCTCGAATCATAAATGATCTTCACTCTTTTCAGCTTTCCAAAAATAACTGCGAATGGTAAAGTGTAAATATCTTCTGCAAAGAATATTGTAGCACGTGATGAAAACAAGGCAGGTTTAATGTGCCAGATAAATTTCAAGTAAAACGAAAGTGAAAGAAACCCTTTATGAAGTTTGTGAATTGTAACTTCCCCATGAACAGGTTTAAAATCTTCTGTAAGCCAATCAAAGCCGGTAAAGCTAACATCAAATCCATTTACTTTAAAAGAGTTGTAAAGATTATAGCAGCGGGTATCGTAATCTATATTACCAAGAAATGTGATTAATACTTTTTTGTTTGATGACATATCTTAAAAGTTTTTACAGAGTTTTCTTTAATGTGTTTCGCATAACGGTTTTAGCATCAAACTTTTCTTTAAAATCTATAAGACTCACACTCGGGGTCATCGGGTTATCCGCTTTTGTATCCTGCGATACACCGATATCAACATACTGGTAGCTATTTTCAGTCGCCCATTTAACAACTTCGTACATTACACGGTGAATTGGTTTTAAATTTTCATATTCATATTTAAGCATATTATAAAAGCAAAGCGCAACCTGTTTGTTGCATACAAAAACGTTGGACGCGGCAATTGGTTCATCTTTATAATACACCATAAAAAGTAAAATGCCTTCCGGCAGAAGTTTTTTTAATTTTAATAAATCTTCCAAACTGTGAGTAGGTTTAATATCGTGGCGCGCTTTGTTGTCAACTAATATGGGATGAAATTCATCATAACGGTCGTTCAGTTCTATACGAATATCGGGATTCTTCAGTACTTTTCTTATGTTACGCCTTACTGTTGGTTGAAATCGTGAAATTATATCTTGATCGGGAAAAAGTTTTATTGCGCTTGAAATATAGTGTAAATCGTAAGTAAAGCCCTGCCACAACATTGCAAAATCAAGGTTTTCGTTTGGATGTTTTTCATAAACTCTGGGTGCTGATGTTAAAAGGAATTCTTTTATTCCACTTTTTTTACCGTACTCTAATAAAGCAGAAACTATTTTCATTGCATAAGAAAACTTAACATCTTTTGTAACTATTGAACCGTAACTTGAACCAATTGGCGATTCATACAAGCTGCCAATCCTTGAGCCCGGAAGAAGAGCAACAATATTCCCTTTGTCTAAAAATATAAGATGGTTAAAAGTAAATTTTCCTTCAGGATGATAATCAAAAAATTTCTGCATGTGGAAAATTGTTCCGTTGTTCGATTCCAGAACAAAATTATTCCATTTATCCTTCCATTTTTCTGTGTATTCTATAATTTCCATTTATTCTTCAACATAATTTGAGTTATAAGTGAAACACAAATTTACAAATTAATACTTTGGTTTATATGCCAATTTTATATCACCTTCTCATAAAAAACAAAATCTCCAAAGCTTTTTACTCTGCTAAATACCTCTGATTTTAAAATTGAAAAATCGGGAAAATTATATTTTTGCAGTTTTAGTTCAAGAATATGCTTTTGATTATAAAGGACCCAATCACCTTTATGA
>JBATTD010000620.1:0-3270 GCA_049670345.1 Ignavibacteriaceae bacterium | reverse complement strand
CAACAATCCAATCAATACGACGCTTGTGACGTTATATGATGCTACACTTATTTCTCGAAAAACTCTTCGCAGTATCTTTTCCAGCTAACATCATCCAGCTTTTCCATTTCACCGATATAAAGATGACCGTTAGCTTTATCTTCCTCACTACCTGTTTTAATCTTTTTCTTAAGCGCCTGCAAATGTTCAATATCTTCCTGGTAGAATGTAACTGCGGCTTTACCAATCTTTAACTGTGGAATTTCACTATCCAGTTCTTCTGCATCAATCTGGCAAACCCAGTTATTTTCGTAAGGAGAAAATTCGATCGATTCAAGATCAGTATTTAGCAGCTTATTTATTTCTTTTACTTTTCCGCTAACCGGAGAATTGAAGGTGACTCTCCTGTTATCCTGTTTTACTGCAAACAATCGCTGCCCTTTTCTAATGATCAATCCCAGGTTAGGCAATTCGATAGCATCAATTTTACCTATTAACTTTCTTGCAAAATCATCGAGGCCAACCTTTACAATACCTTTGTCATCAATGTTCGCCCAACAATGTCCTTCAGAAATAAAAACACCCCCAGGAATTAAAAATTCTGGAGTTTTTGCTCCGGCAGTTTCTTTAAGATGAGTTATATGAACTTTTGGTTTAAGTAACTTTTTAATTCTATCTTCACGCTTTATGAAAGCCTTCTTAGTAAAATCAAGCAGCTCATCTTCAGTGAAAGGTTTTTGAACATAATCCATTGCACCAAACTTCATACATTCAACAGCAGTTTCAACAGTTGCATAACCTGTTATTATTACCACATCTATATCCGGGCGCAAATGTTTAACCGATTTTGTAACTTCAACACCATCCATCTCAGGCATCTTTAAATCTGTGAAGAGAAAATCATAGGAATGATTTTGAATCAGTCCTAATGCTTCTCTTCCGGTTTCAACTGTATCAACACAATATCCATCGAGGACTAAAATTTTACGAAAGCTGTCAAGAATTACTCCTTCATCATCCACACAAAGTATTCTTGCTTTTGGATTTTCAACTTCAGCCCGTTTAAGTGTTTTTGCTTCGCTGCTAAAATCAAGATCGAGACTAACTTTAAGTGCTTCTTCTCTTTCCTGCAGTATTTTTTTCTCACTCATCTTTTTAGCAATTAAACGAATGAGAATATCAGCTATTATAAAAACGATTAAAGCTACAATAAACAGAGCCATGATAATATCTCCTTATATTTTTTAAATTTTTACATTCTATCCGAGCTACAGGGTATTAAGTATTTCATATCATATTCAATATCAGAAGGAATTATCCTGTAGAGCCATCCTTCAAAGAATGGATCCTTCTCAAGTAAAGATGGATATGAAATTAATTTTTCATTCCTTTCCACTATCCTCCCTCCTAAAGGAGCCAAACAAGTATGAATAAGATTGTCATCCGTTTCGAACTTTGCACAGGAATTTCCCTGGATTAACAAATCATCAATATCTAATAAATCAATCTTTGTGATATCATCTATAGTTTCAAGAAATAAATTTGTTACTCCAATTCTTGCTGATCCTTCAGATTCCAGATTCATCCAGCTCATATAACCCAATCGTTTATACTGTGCAGGACAGGATACAAATATTATTGACTCGTCTTTCCCGGTTCTTTCAGCTTCCGCAACTTTTTTTTGAATTTTATTATATTCTAATCCTCGGCAGATTGAGCTGGCAATTTCTTCATAGGTGAATGGTTTCGGAATAAAATCAATTGCACCGTTGTACAACGATTTTACAGCATTCTCAACGGTGGAGTAACCGGTGATCATAATTACGGGTATATTAATTTGCTTAGCGTAAAGTTCTTCAAGAAACTGGAAGCCATCTTTATCGGGCAGCATTATATCGCATACAATCAGTTCGTAATTGTTACTGGTTAGTTTATCCAGCCCATCCTGTACATTCATCACTGAATTAATATCCCATCTTTCCAGCGAAGCTATTCTTGAAACAGCATCAAGTATTACCTGTTCATCATCGATTAATAATATTTTTGCTTTCTTATTCATTCCAACTTATTTATTCTTTAGCACAGGAATATGAATTGTGAACGTTGTACCGCTACCTACTTTGCTTTCAACATTAATAGTTCCGTTATGATTATCAATAATTCCCCAGGTGACTGACAATCCCAATCCGGTTCCTTTATTACCTTTTGTAGTATAAAAAGGTTCAAAAATTCTTGGAAGATCTTCATTTGAAATTCCGCTGCCGGTATCTGATATTTTTATTTCAACAAAATCTTTATAACCGACGTCATCAACAGCATCCCATTTTTCCCAGTTGCAATCCGGATTAGTACAAGCTTTGAAAAAACCTTCTGGTGAAACATCAAATGTATAAACCGTCGATTCACACTCAGGACATTTTACGCCTTTATCCAGCAACGAGATGTTACATTTAGGACAAGATATTTGAACTTCTTTCCCTTTCTTTATTTCAATTCCATACTGATGTCTATGTTTTCCATAAACAGGATCAAGATTTATATATCCTTCATTGCCGGCAGATATAGCTTTAACTCTTATTGTTGGCAATCCCTCAATCTTAACTTCGTTATCAATTAAATCGTGCTGCTTTGAGCAAGCAGCGTTTTTAACCTGTACAATTCCGTAAGGAGAGAGACTGATCAATGAAGATGAAATGGTGATTGTTCCTCCTTTATCACCAATTGCATCGGAAGCATTAACAATAAGATTTATTAAAGCCTGTTGTACCTGGTTTGCATCAACTGTTATTTGCGGAATATTTTTATTTAAATTTCTGTTTAGCTGTATTTTGTTAATTGATAATTGATTTTCTACTACACTAATTGCATTTTCAACTATTTCGTTGATATTGGCATTATGCTTTTTAGGTACCGACTGCCTTGCAAAATCAAGCAAGCTTTTTACTATTTCTCTGCTTCTTTTAGTTTCCCTAACAATTATTTTAAGGTCTTCCTGTAGTTCTGAGTTATCTTTTGTCCTTTTTAGCAGAAAGCTGCTGTAGGTAAGAACGCCAGTAAGTGGATTATTAATTTCGTGAGCAACACCGGCAGCAAGTCTTCCCAACGATGCCATTTTATCCGACTGGAAAAGTTGTAATCTTGCTTCGGCTAATTTGTTAGTCATATTATTAAATGATTGACCTAAAATTCCAAGTTCATCATTTCCTAAGTCATTAATAACATAATTGAGATTGCCGGAACTTACCTGATGAGTGGCTTTAACAAGTTCATTAACAGGTCGGGCTACCCACT
>JBATTD010000619.1:0-5541 GCA_049670345.1 Ignavibacteriaceae bacterium | reverse complement strand
TACAATCGGGCAGCGATCCGGTTTGGGGTTAGGCGGCGGACCATGGTATGTTGTAAAAAAAGATGTTGCAAATAACCTTGTCTTTATTTCAAGTGAAAATACAGCAGGCAGGGAAGTAAATGAATTTAATGTTGGTAAGCTTAATTGGATAAATGAAGAAGAACCAAAGAAGAAAAATTTATTAATTAAAATACGGCACGGTGCAAACTTTTATAATTGCAGTCTAACTTTAAATGATGAAGGAATGGGAAAAGTAAAGCTTGATAAACCGGATAAAGGAATTGCTGCTGGACAATTCGCAGTTTTTTATGATGGTGAAGTTTGTCTTGGCGGTGGAGTTATATTGTAGGAAGAATTGGAATAATGTAAGATGATAACAAAATGAGAATAACAAAAGTGTATTTAGTAAATAAATTTAAACCGAAGTTTGCGGTTGATCGTATAGTTTTAGGAGAGTGTAATCTTTGTTTTGTGATATCCCCAATAATTTTTGGCAGTTATCGCATAAATATGCATACCTGATTCCAATAAACGAATCAATTTTACAAACCCAGGCGGAGTCAATTTTCTCCTTACAATGAGGGCAACTGAGCTTTACTTCCTCTTTTTCTAATAGTTTTGTCATCATATACTTCTCTCTACTTATATTAGACTCCAATCATACCCAAAATGTTACCGTCTATCAAGAAAATTAAGAATTTTTAACAATATAGTTGATGATACGAATCACAGCTGCACATTTTATAAAGTAAGAATTAATTCTAATAAATCAATCCATTTGTCCGTAATCCGATTACAAATTAATGTTTTATTTCGTTTTATAAAATAACTATCTTTCACAAAGCTAAATCATTATTTCTTATCGGAGTTAAATGGAATCCCAGGCATTAATATTTATACCGGATATCAGCGGCTACACGAAGTTCATAACAGAAACTGAAACTAAGCACGCAAAGCATCTAATCACTGAACTTCTTGAAGTAATCATTAAAGCTGATATGTTAAAAATGCATGTCTCTGAAATTGAGGGCGACGCGGTTTTATTTTACCGTAAAGGGGAACCTCCAAAACTTACTGAGCTGATAGCACAGGCAAAAAAAATGTTTCTGGATTTTCACACTCACTTGAAAATTATTCAGAGAGATAATGTATGCCAATGCGGTGCCTGCCGTTCAGCAGTTAACTTAACGTTAAAATTTGTTTCACTCTACGGAACTCTGGATGAAGTTATAATACAAAATTTCTCAAAAATTATGGGAAGCGATGTAATACTCGCTCACCGGTTATTAAAAAACAATATAGATAGTGATGAATATCTTTTGATTACGGGGGATTATTTAACAACGCAAAATAATTCAGACACGGGACTCGATGATTGGGTGAAGTTTCATGAGCATAAGGAATCTATTAAAAACTTTGAGGAAGTTCAAATTAAATATGTTCCTTTAACCGAAGTTAAAAAAGAATTACCTGATGTATCAAAAATAAATAAATCCGAATTTGATTATGCTAACCCGGACAGTTCTATTTTTATTGATGCACCATTAATGCTGGTTCACGAGATTCTTACAGATAATAACGCAAAGCTGGAATATGTACCAGGCCTTAAAGAGGTTAAGAATAGTCACGCTGTAAACCGTGTAAATTCATCTCACACCTGTGTGTTTGATGATCTTGAAATACATTTTGTTACAAAGTTTAATCATGTAAGAGAAAAGGAGATCTCCTACACAGAGGAAGGTGAGGCGAGTATTGGTGTTGCTTTTATTTCGGATTATAAACTCAAGGAAAAGGGAGAAGGAACAATTCTATCTCTTAAGATATTTCCCGGAAGGATGAGTAAGAACTTCCCGTTTTATAAAAGAGTTTTATTCATCATTATGAAAAAGTATGCAATTTCCAGGCTGAGAAAAGGCAGTGTGAAAAATCTTGAAATAATCAAAACTTTTTGTGAAAAAACTGCAAAAGAAAGAGCAAAAAATTAAATTAATCCGGGAATAAAGAGTTATCTATTCCAGGAATTATCTTCAGAGCATTTTTGTAGTATAATTTTTTAAGCACTTCGTCTGTTAGACCTAATCCATACATTTTCCAAAATGCATGTCTTTTCCTGTAGTAATCAAAATATTCGTCGTTGGTTTCCAGTACTCTGAAATAGACATAATATTCTTCCGGGTTCCAGGAGTCTTTACCGAACATAATTCTATCCTGATACTTAATAAACCACTCTCGGGCAAAGCGCGGCTGTCTGCCCAGCTCCGCAAGCACAGCACCGATCTCTGTGTACATATTTGGTATTTCATCCATTAATGTTCCCAGTCTGTCAAGATCATTTCCCAACCAACCAAGATGAGCATTTATAAATATTGTATTTGGATGTTTTCTAAAAACATTGTGCTGCTCTTCCATAACTTGTTCCCATGGTGGATATTTTTTTGGGTCACGATACCTGTTTGGTTTTTGTTTAAGTTCGAGCCATCGTTCATTGTTTTTATCTTGTGGCTGCCAAAATTGGAACGGTTCACCAGTGTGGATTAGAACAGGTATTCCAAGTTCTGCACACTTTTGCCAGATTGGATCCAGTCGTGTATCATCAGTGGGAACTCTATTGCCATTATTATCTTTTAATGTTAACCCAAGATTTTTATATATCTTTAAACCATTTGCACCACTTTTTACGTCGTCTTCCAATTCTTTTAATATTCGTTCAGTCCAGCCTTCCTCCCCAAAATTATGAAAATCTACATTGGTAAAAATTATAAATCTGCCCGGATTCTGTTCACTTACATTTTTAATCGATTCTTTTAAATATTGTGAATCTTTCATTCTATATTCAAATTTTCCGGGTTCAGTTTCAACTCTTGTAAAACCTCTGCCGCTTAGATTTACCATAACTGCCATATTTAGTTCATCCATATCGGTAATTACTTCCGCCAAATTTTCTTTGCTCATATTCCATTGATGATTATGCACATCAATAAAAGGATATTTTGCACTTCTCAACGGGTGTTGTGGAACAACAAGAGATGATGGTGGATCATAATCTTCAAAATACATTACTGTATCAGCCTGCGGTAATAATGTTTTGATAAATAATAAAGGAAGGATTAATAAAATCAGTTTTTGCATATTATATTTTCGTTTAATGATGAAATAAAAGATTGATGGAAATTACCTTAAATAGATTTATGAATCAACAAACGCTTTCTGACCTTTAATACTAAACTGCAAATTACATCGAGCTATATCATTTGCTCAAATAATTCTCTAAATAATATCCTTCTTCATACAGTATAGATTTGTTTGATTCAAGAAATTCCAATATAGATTCTGTAGATATAATTTTAGTAATTCCATATTTAATGCTGGAATGTCTTTTCACGAAAAGATCACCCTTATAAGGAACTAATGAACTATAAGGTTCATTATCTTTTCTTTTAGAAGGTGCTATCACGTTTTCTTTTTCCTCAGGGACCCACTGGACAATTCCTACTAATTCAAAATTTGGGACACCATCTCTTATAGCCAAAACAATACCACCGCTGTAACCCTGATTAACAACAGCATCCAGTAAAAACGAACCATCACCATCACGGTTTGGACTGCTAACCAATGCTTTTGTAATCATTTGATAATTCATCGGGTAACCGAAAATATAAACAAACGAACCCCACTCTAAATCTTTAGCATTTCCGGTTGGATAATTAAAAACAGGGAAGGTATAGTTCCAAAGTTGATTATAATGCCTGCCTACAATAACAACGTCCATCTCTTCATCAATGGCAATTATTTCAAGATTACTACCTTCAGGAAACCCAGCCACATAAATTGCTTGCTCGTCTTTTATAAGAACAGCATCTAAATATTCGGAATTTAAGCCGTCAGCATCCGGGCTATAAGCTATAACTGTATCCGGGTAATTTACAACATGAGCACAAGTTAGCAGTGCAACCCTGCCTTGTTTAAAATAAATGATCGTAGCAGTTCCAGAGCTTGATTGATCGGCATAACCTGTTTCATCTGCTAAGTTTTCGATAGGATTATTCCGTATATCTTCTAACGTAACTCTATTTGATGGAGAAAAGAGATAAGTTTTATAAAACCCGGTAGAATTAACTCTTTGTACTGTTTGACTGATTCTCTCAAGTTCATCAGAACTTCCGCGATATGGAAATTCGCTGTCGTATTTACCATCCAATAAAGTAGGATAGACTTTTTCATAAGTAGTTGAAGAGCAGGAAATTAGAATAACTTGTGTAATCATCAGAAGGAATAATGGCGAAATGGTTTTCAATTTTTGAGTCATAATTTTGACCTACTTTAAATTATATTTCAATTAATTTATTTTGTATAGCATACTGTGTAAGTTCAACATTCGATTTAAGATGCATTTTTTCAAGTATCCTGTTTCTGTAGCTGTAAACAGTATGGATACTTATTGCAAGTTCCTCCGCAATTTCCTCAGCTGATTTCCCCAAAGAAATAAAACACATTATCTGGTATTCCCTGTCTGAAAGATTTTGATGGAGCGATTTTTTATTATTTACATCAACGTTATCAGCTAATTTTTCTGCCAGGGTAGGACTGATGTACTTTCCGCCGCCAACTATTTTTCTTATTGCCGAAACTAATTCGGTGGGAGCGGATACTTTCTTCAGATAACCGGCGGCACCGGCTTTAATGGCTCTTAGTCCATATTGATCTTCGCTGAACATACTTAGGATAAGAACAGGCACTTTAATGTTCCTGGTTTTCATTTCTTTTAATGCTTCCAATCCGCTTTTACCAGGCATATTAATATCAAGGACAACAATTTCCCAACTATCACCATCCAGCAGTTCAAATAATTCACTTGCATTTGCCGCTTCACCCGTTACTTTCATATCTGATTCTTCAGCAACTATTTGCTTTAATCCTTCGCGAACAATTGCATGATCATCAGCTATAAGAATTTTTATCATTGTTAAGTTTTATAATAATCAGTTATTGTTTAATGGAATTTCCACCCTTACTTCTGTTCCTTTACCAGGAGTTCCTTCAATCGCCACTTCACCGCCTAATATTAATGCTCTTTCTTTCATTCCAATTATTCCGAGTGATTTAAAATCTTTTGTTTGTTCTTGCATAATTCCAACACCGTTATCTTTAATTTTTAATATAATGTTATCAACTTTTTTCTGTATTGATATTGAAATAAGCTTTGCCTTCGAGTGCCTCGCTATGTTTGTTAATGCTTCCTGAAAAATTCTGAATATTGCTGTAGATTTTTCAGAATCTAAAAATAATTCATCAGTAGGAAGAATAAAGGAACATTTTATTCCCGTTACATCCTGGAATTCCTGTGCTTGCCATTCAATTGCAGGAATCAATCCCAACTCATCGAGAATATAAGGTCTTAATTTTGCGGTAATTCGTTGTACTTTCTCAACCGTATCATCAATCATATTTGAGGCGGAAATAATTTTATCTTTCAATTCCTGCTGGTCGTCTCTTAATTTATTTGATAATAAAGTTATCTGAATTTTTAATACCGTTAATACC
>JBATTD010000618.1:0-7972 GCA_049670345.1 Ignavibacteriaceae bacterium | reverse complement strand
GTACAATGTATATGTCCTCGTATTTGTAAATACTGTAAGCAGACTGCACAGGAGTTCCCGAAGGTTTTTTAACCGGGAAACTGACCGTTGGTTTTTCTACAACTATTTCTTTTTTAATTGTTGGTTTGTTTTCCAATATTTTTTTAGGCGGTGCTTTATCCTCAATTATTTTTTGAGGTTTTACATCTTTAGAATCTGTGGAGATAAAACCAATTAACTTCATTTCCGTTTCTGGTTTTAAATAAGGATAAGTTACAGGTATATCATAGGTTCTTTCTATGTAAGTTGCATTATCAATCCTTTCAATAGGCGGTAATGTTTCCTGAACATTTTCGATTGAGCTGTTGTCTTTCAAAAATAAATAAATAACACCTGCTATTATTATAAATATAAATGCAATAGTAAGAAATTTCGTCGCTGAAATTTTTCTTGATTCTCTTCTATGTTTTCTTACTGCCTCTGCCCTGTTAAGTTTAATATCCTTTTGGGCTTTACCTTTTTTCTTTTCAATTACAACAGTTTCTTCTGACGATTTTTTTGTCTCGTCTGAACGGAATTGTTCGGCTTTGCTTGCAATCTTTTTAAATTCGTCATTATAATCGATCTCTTCGTCTTCGATATTAATGTTATCATCCAGAAATTCTTCAAAATCTCTTAATTCCCCCGATGAAGCTTCCTCGTTTAGAGAAGATGTGATAGAACGAACTCTTTCAAATTTTCCTATTTTTTCTTCCTTTTCGGAAACCTGAAAATCATTCATTTTAATTTCAAGATTCTCAATTTCGGTTTTCTTAATTGTTGTCTGGGCAGTATCTTTTTTATCCTTTAACTTGTTATCATCAAAATCTTTTTCCTTAACGAAATTTTCTTTCGGTTCAGTCTTATCTAACTCTTTTTTATCGCTTTCACCTGAAGTAGGAGAAAGACCCCAAAATCTTTTACCAAAATCCCAACCTGTAATTTCATCTTTATCATTTGCTTCGGTTATTTCTTTTTCTACTTCAGAGATTGAATCTTCCGATATATGCTTTGTAAGATCTTTACCAAAATCACTCGCTCTGCTTTTTAATTTTTCGGAACTATGGATTGTGCTATCAGGTGTCTTCTCTGAATTCTTTCTTTTTAATTCTTCATCTATATCAAGCTCAAACCGATCTTCATCAATAATTTTCATATCTGCAAGAAAAAATTCGCTATCTGCTTGATTCTTTTTTTCCTTCTTAAGATTTACCATCAAACTTTCTACTTTACGCTTTAATATTTCATCTACATCAACTTCATGTAAATCTGAAGTGAAAGTACTTGTACTTACTAAATCTGGCAGCATAGGTTTATCTGCACTAAGACTAAAGTGCACATCAAGGTTATCCTGCTCTGCATCTTTCAATTCGGGAACACTGAACATCAGGTTATCGGGTGATTTAGTATCGAACTCCAAGGAAGAGGAAAATATTATCAGGTCAAGATATTCAATATTTTTACCATCAGCATCTTTGCTTCCTATTTTAATTTTACCCTTTCTCAGATGAAAATATCCAACATTGCTGAATTGTGCAGATTCCCCCGGCTGTAATTCATCCGCAATCTTCCGCAAGAACAAATCGAATAATTCTTTAGCCAACGATTCGGAAACTGCTGCTTTTTTCGAAATTATTTTTACTAATTCAGCTTTCTTCATCTTTTAAAGATATAATTTAATAGTCTCTATCTACTTAAAAATCAACCACTTACAAAACTAATTAAAAAAAGTGATTATTATCAATCGAACAATAAATTGAACCCTAGCATAACATCAAACGGCTTTTCCTTATATCCTTGCCATAAAAAGATATCCCGGTTTAACAGATTATACATTTCCAGTTTTAGAATAAACGTTTCCTGAAGTTTATATGTTAGTTTAAAGCCTAAATTAAAAAATGAGTTTAACTTTGTTGTGTTTGGTATATCTGAAAATCTATCCGAATAATAATCTACCAAAACTTCGCCAAGCAGACCTCTTTTAATTTCATAGCCGTACGTTATATTTCCTTTAAGATTTGGTTGATAAGGAATTTTATTGTCGTTGTTATCTCTAACTCTAAAATAATCGAAACTGCCATATAGAACACCATAAGGACCAAAATGAAAAGACAAATTTAGATATGCGTTATAATTTTCCGCATCTGTCGTAGCAATATCAAACTGCCCGGATTTGTTTGAATCAATAAAGTAAGGAAGATTACCCGATTTGAAGTATCGTAAGCCCGCATCTATCTGATAATATCGTTCATATTCATATTTAATTGCAACATCAAAGTAATTTGATTTTCTATAAAAGAGGTTATCAAACATTAATGGATCAAAATAATCATTTTTTCTCAATAGCAATCCCGAAGTTACAAACTCAGCATTAGGTGAAAACTCGCCGAGCAGTATCATGTTTTTTGATATTCTTAAACCAAAGGAAGCAAAAAAATTATTATAACTTTGACCACCAGAATTTGTAAAAGTATATCCAACTTCTGCCTTAATAGAATTTAATAACTCGAACGTTACAGTTGGTCTGAAAAAGAAATAATTGAAACCAATATTATCTAATGTATCAGAGGTAAAAAATTGTTTTTTATAATTTGTTTTTATTCCCAATCCAATATCCGAAAGCTGAAGACGTGCAAAGCCATTTAAGTTGAGAAGATTTTCGCTGAAATTATTTTCGACAAGTGAAGTAGTATAATTGTCAAATTGAAGATCGAAAATAAAAACTTTACCTGCGGTACTTTTAATTCCAAGATAATAATTACCTTCATTTTTTGTTCGCTTTTGTTCTGGGTTGTTTGATGCAAACAATTTATACGCTAATGATTTATAATCACCGCCAAGCAGAAATTGTGTGCCCGGTAGTGATTTATCAATCACACCAAGTGAATATTCAATTCCGGCTCCTCCATAAAAGGAATATCTGTCGCTGTTTTTGATATAATCTCTTTGATACATTCCGCCTAGGTCAGCTTTAAGGATTCCATTATGAAATGGATAATTATAGTTTAAATTTGCCTCCGGTAAAATATAAATCCCCGCACCGGCACTTAAACTTCCGTTTGAAAATGCAGTTGAATCAAGAAGAGCGAGGTCTTCTTTTATAGGATCGGATAGCTGCCTTAAACCAAGTTCCTCGGGTGAATGGACTGGTTTTATAAATTTTTCAGTAACAGTTGAAATAAAATCCGGTTTGATCTTAACTGCTCTTTTTATTGATATTACATCCTGTCCCGTAATAACAAAATCAGGAAGTTCTACATTTGGATTTTTGCTTTTATCATCCTGTGAGAAAATTAAAACTACGGGGAATATTATTAGCAATAAAATTTTTTTTATATGTTTATAATTTCTAATTAAAGTCATATAGAACTCGCATTATAGTCATTTTTCTGTGTGCAAATGGTTTTTCTTGCTCGTTTCATTTTAATTCCCTCACTTTTTTTCTTGCTTCCTTTCCATAAGAGTCGTTTTTATGATCGCTAATCACCCTAAGATACATCTCCTCGGCTTTTCTATTATCACCAAGTTTAACATAACAATCTCCGAGTGCCATATAAGATTTAGTAAGCCATTCATCATACATAGAAAAAACCGTACGAACTCTCACAAGTGCAGATATCGCTTCTGTATATTTACTCTGTTCGTATAATGATAAACCGTAATAATATTGTGCCTTCGCACCAAGTTCATCGTTTCGCTTCTCTGCAAGTTCAAGAAAGTTACTATCCGAATTATCATACCTGCCGGCAGCAAGATCGATTAATCCTGATTCAAATTTTGATTTATCTGCGAATATTGTCTCACGGTAATAGTACGAAACATCAGAAAATACTTCGTACGCTTGCTGTAAGCTATCAGTTTTGATATATGTTAATCCCTTCATATACAATATTTCCGGGATGCCCGGAGAACCTTCAAGTTTTTTAATTGCCAGATTATAAGTCGAAAGTGCAGCCCCATAGTTTTCCAAAGAATTATAGATTGCACCCATTTCAAGAACTGATGATGCGGCAATCTCCGACTTCGAATATTTTTGGAATGCAGTGTTAAAATAAATTATTGCCTCTTCGTACTGTTCAAGATTATCCGCGCTTTTACCTAACCAGTAATATGCCTCAGGTATTAATTCGCTGTAACTAAATTTTTCAATAAAATCTTTATAACTTTCTTTAGCCGATTCATACTCACGATTGCTGTAATAAATTTCCGCCTTCTTAAAATAGACCTGATCTGAAAATTTTAACGATGGATTTTCATTGACAAATGCATCAATCAATGCAATGGCTTTTTCCGGCTTCCCTTTTGCGACATAACTGTATTGAATTCCGTTAACCGCATCAAACACATAATCGGAAGAGGGATAATTGGTAAGAACTTTTTGGTAATTAACTATCGCTGAATCGTAACTGCTCATATTGAAAAACGCATCTCCAATTGAATAATAAATTACAGGCGCTAAAGTTGTTTTTGTATATACAACCATTACTCCTCTGTATTTATCAATTGCAGTTTTAAAGTCTCCTTGCTGAAAATAGATCCAGCCAATTGTATAAAGAGAAACATCAGAATAACTTGAATTCGGGAATTTCATTTGAAGATTTGAGAATTCATTAATGGCAGATTCGGTTTTACCTGATTTATAGAGTGCTTGAGCATATTGATAATATGCATAGGGGTCATCTAGCGATAACTTTTGAGAGATAAATAAATCTTTATAAACCTGGTAAGAGGCTGTATAATTTTTACTACCAAAATAACTGTCGGCAAGTCTTAACTTTGTATCGGTAACACGCTCATCATCCGGATAAATCTTTATGTATTCGGCAAAACGAAATGCAGCATTTTCATAATCTCCTAAATTAAAGTAACAGTAAGCTGTGCCGTATAAGGTTAATCTTTTAATATTTTCTTCTTGCGTGTTAATCCCTTTAAAGCGTTCGAGTGCTTGGCTATACTTCTGTTGAGCAAAATAGTTTTCCGCAAGGTAGTAGTTTACCCGGTCTCTCTCGAAATCTGGTGAACCAGCCAAAATCTTATTCAGATATTGCATTGCATCATCATTTTTCCCCAAAAAATAAAGAGCCGCACCTAATCCCAACATCGAACGAAGCTGTACATCTGAATTTATCGCGGCAATATTCAATCCCTGCTCAAAATAATTCTTAGCAGAAGCATATTGTTTACTACTTAATTCAAGTTCACCTAATAGAGTGTATGCACGTGCTCCTACATCAGCTTCTTTTGATGATGCAGCAGTAAGAAGATATCGCTTAGATGAATTAATATCTTTTGAATTAAAATAAAGTAACCCAAGCTGATATTCAACCCTAGGAATAATAAAACTTGATGAATGCTCCTCAAGCAGATCGAGATAAATTTTTATTGCTTCCCTGTTTTTACCCGAATACCTTTTTGCTTCGGCTTTCCAATAGTATGATTCAATGGCAATACTATCATTGCCTGCAGATAAATGATCGAAAACTCTGAAAGCATCGTTGTATTTTTTCTGCTGGAATACCGACCAAGCTAAACCATATTTTGCATCACGAATAAAATCAGTTCCAGGGAATTTTTCTATCAATTCAGAATATACTTTTTCTGCTTCGTAATATTCTTGCACCCTGTAATACGAATTTGCAAGCAAATAAAGACTTTCAGAATAAAAGTTGTCGGGAAGATCATCTAAAAGTGGATTATTTAATTCAAGTATAGAAGACTGGTAATCCTTCAAATAAAAATAGCACACTCCAACTCTTAATTGTGCAGATACAAGCAAAGAACTGTTACGATAATAAGAAAGCAGTTGATCGTAATATTTAACTGCATTTTCATAATCACCCTTTTTTTCATACACAGTTGCAAGAGTGTAAATTGTATAATCTCTGTAACTGTTGCTTTGTTTATCTTTAATAGCTTTGTGAAGGAATTCAATTGCTTCATCCAGTTTATTTTCTGCAGCGTAAGATTCTCCAATCCAGTACATTGCTGAACCGGAATATTTTCCCCCTCGATATTCTTTTATTAAAGATTCAAACCTTGCCCTTGCAGTAGAGTATTTTTTAAACTCATAATAAATCAATCCAAGGTGATAAAATGCTTCCTCCCTTACATTCGACCAGATGATATGATTAACAATGTATTCTAATTCCGCTGCGGCTTGTTCTTTTTGCCCCAGCTTAAGTAAAGCATCGGCAGCGTAATATTTTGATGATGCGTAAAGTTCATCATCAATACCATAATCATCTGCAACATCATTAAATAAAATATAAGCATCGGCATATCTTGCCTGGTAATATTCTTCTAATGCTAATGTAAATTTTTCTGAAATGCTCTGAGCCAATATCGGAGAAATTAAGATTAGCAAGGACAAGTAAATTAATTTGCCGGATATTTTGTAATTGATTTTCAATACAATATTACTTTTTTAGATGATGATATTGAGTAATTCATTTAATTTGAAATATTAATTAGACTTAGTATTCACTAAAACTGTTTATTATTATTTACAAACACACTTTTATTAAAATATTATCCTTAATACAAGTTAAATAACCCATTTTAAGAAACATTATTATTAATTTAGTTAAATATAAATTTATAATCCCCATAAAATCAAGGGAAATAATGAATTAAAATGATTACTTAAAGACATTTGTTAAAAGTGAATAGTTTTTCTATTATGTGTTTGGCATTAAATATGATTTTTATGTTTGCCATTTATTAAATTTTAACCGTAATTTGAATATTATTTTTACACAATCTATTAAAAGGAACAAATAATGAAGAAAATCACAATTATTCTTTTTTCAGTTTTCTTTATACTTTCTATTAACACAAAAGTTCAAGCACAGTTATTTAAAATTGGTGTGGGTGGAGGATTAACCAATGTTTCAGGTCCGGACTCTTGGACAAATAAAGTTGAAGACGGTGGATATGGATTTTCATCTGAATACAATTATGGTATTATTGCCAAACTTGGTTTGCCAGTATTCCCATTAACTCCGAGAGGATTTGTATTAATTCATAATCTAAACGGTAGTGGCATTCCACCATCTGGCGATGAAGAGGTGGAAACATCACAAACCATCACATCTGTTGGATTAGGCCTTCAATATGGATTTATACCAATCCCTGCAGGATTTGATCCGTATCTTTCTCTGGATGCTACTTTTAACAATTTTGGAGATTTTAAAATAGATGATGAAGTATTTGCTGAAGGAGGTTCAAGAGTTGGATTACAACTTGGTGTAGGTACAGAAGTCACTATTATTCCTTTGATTAACCTTGATGTTTTTGCCGGATATAATTGGTTTAATCTTACAGGTAAAGAGGATGGTGAAGAAACTGTGAGCGCGTTTGTTCTGGATGTATTTTTAATGTTTAATTTCTTATAAGAAGAATTTAGAGATTAATTAAAAAAATAAATTCCCATTTCGATTTCGACCTTCCCTAAAATGGGTTGGTCGGAATTGATGTTTTATAATACTATTAAATCAAACTTTTCTGTTGCAAATAGGTCCTCAAAACTTTCATCCCAAACCTGCTTAATTCTTTATCACTCAGAAAATCTAAATTAATAATCACTCTTTCTATTTGCTCTTTTGTTGCTTTTGTTCTAAACGCTCCATTGATGTGAGAATAAAGCTGATCTTCAAATTTTAATGTGGTTAAAACAGAAACATTATTTAATTCTCTTTGCTTTAACGATAACCCTTTTCTTCCCATTACTTTGCCGTAACCTTCCAGCAAAAGCCAATCAGATAATTCCGGAGAGAAACTTTTTACATTTGATATCAATTTATCAAACTTTCTTCCGTAGATTATTTTACAATTTTTAGTTCCCCTTTCTCGGTATCTATTTAAGTCCCAGCTATCGTGCAAAGCGTTTTCTAATTTTGGATAATATTCTTTTAATATTTTTAACGATATCATGGCGGAAGGATAACCTGTAAAA
>JBATTD010000617.1:0-1608 GCA_049670345.1 Ignavibacteriaceae bacterium | reverse complement strand
CTTGAGATTTTACATTATAAAGTTCTGTATAATAAAAAAGTACTGGTTGATTTTCTCCAAATGTACTGGTAGGAATAGGCATTACTTCGAAAGTGTTTTTATAAAATATGGAAGATGCGTTTTCGCTTCCTTGTACAATATTTGAGGCCAGTTGTATATCGCCCATTGACATGCCTAGTTGGTAGAAAGGGTTGACTTCTAATATTTCTGCGATAGACCTCTGTTTTTCTGAATCAATTTTGTCTTTACCAATAATATCACAATTATATATTCCACCTTTTAGAATAAAACCGATCACTCCAACCAGGCTATTGTTTAAATTAATTGAATCTTTTACGATATGAGAAATTAGCCAGTTCTGGTCGACTTGTAATTCTCCTGTTGAAGTGTCTTCGATTGTTATGTGTAAAATACCTTCGGTATAATCAGTTGTATCGCTATGATTAATTGTAAGGGATAACTGATTAAAAGAATAGTAAAACTCAACATAATTTGAAGTTGAATCGTAACCAAACTGCGCATAATCAAATTCAAAATCGAAATTACCCTGCGGAAATACCGGGCCTGATAAAAAAAATAAAAAGAAAAAGTAAAAGTATAATTGTTTCATTGCTAAAAACCATTTTATATTAGTACTAAAATAAAAAAGCGCCTATTGAAAAATCAACAGACGCTTTTTTCCCTAAGATCATACTTTCTACTGGAAAAGCATTTTTACAGTAAACATATGATTAGAACTTGGGAATTCTTTTACTTCTCTAAAAGCATAATCAAATACAAGACCGAAATCTCCACCGAGATCATATGCAATACCTGCCCCAGCAGTAAATCCATATATAGAGTTATCGCTCTCGGGAGCAACGACGAGATTATAGCCGCCCCTTACGAAAAATGTGCTGACAAACCCGTATTCTAAACCAAAATTGAATTGATCTTCAAGAGAGTTATTTGCGATAAATGCTGATCCAAGTACAAGGTTATTCTGCTCATTTATGTTATAATCATATGATACACTCAATTGAAAATAACTTGGTATTTGAAATCCTTCTGCGACAATTTCGTAACTTCCATCTGGCGAACCAGGATTTGATCCTGAGATATCTGTTCTTTGTTGAAGATCGGCACCACTATATCTCATATTCCCACCAATATTCATCAAAGCAGCACCAATCGATAGTTGCTGATCAAATTTATATTGAACCCCAAAATCTATAGCAAACCCATTTGCGGTAGTGTTTTGGATGGATTCACTAATAAATTTGAAACTAGTTCCGATCGAAATTCTATCAGTAATAAGCTTGCCATATGTTAAACCAAATGTGAGAAATGATGGAGAATATGTTCTTCCATCTCCATCCGGAAAGTCTGCAGTGGTTACTGGAATATCACCAAAATCAAAAGTTTTAAATGTTAAAGCTATTGAACCTATATCTCCTAAAGTGGTTGCCGCACCAAAATACGATACATTAATATCGGCAATGTAATTCATATAACTAAACATTGCCTCACCACCGGGCAGAACATCAAGACCAGCAGGATTGTAGTAAATGGATTCGAGACCGGTAAGGTTTGCTACAAATGCACCTCCGGTAGCCAATCCTCTTGCTC
>JBATTD010000616.1:0-1854 GCA_049670345.1 Ignavibacteriaceae bacterium | reverse complement strand
ACGTTGTACAAGGTAAACTGGTTTCCATAATCCCAGGGTTGGAAAACTTGGTCCCCAATCCCAGCCGAAAGAATATTGAGCTTTGCGTATATAAACTCTTTCGGAATTTAGCGCAACCGGTAATTTTCCATACTTCTTTTCTTGCTCTTCAGCGTATTTAGTTGGCGAATAAAATTTTACTTCAAGCAGATTGTTTTGCGTTTTTAATAATTTAGAGATTTCAAAATCATACGTACGAAACATATTTTGAAAATCTCCAATCAATTTTCCATTTAACCAGGCTTCGGCAATGGTATCTACACCTTCAAAAACTAAATTTATAGGAGTATCAGAATCAAAATTTTCTGGTAATTCAAAAGAGGTTTTATAGATCCAATCCTGTTCGCTTAACCATTGCAACCGTTTTTCATTATCTTCAAAGTAGGGATCTTCAATTAAACCAAGATGTAGTAAATCTGTATGCACGGTTCCCGGAACAACGCAATCCATCCAACTATTATATTTTTCAAATTCGACTGATGAATTTGTGATTTTGAATTTCCAATTATTCTTTAGTTCTATTTTCTTCATTTAATAAGTATTATATTTTCATCAACTTTATATTAACTGAATAATTATTTCAACAGATCATTATCATAAAATTTAGTAAGATCAATTGAAGTCTAAAATAATTTCTTCCTGCGATAAGTTATGAATGAGGTTAACTTCTATTTCGTAGATACTACCCAGTTCTCTAATATTCCAGGTTTCATCTCTATCCCTGCCAGCTATGCTTATTTTTACAGGCTTGAAGGGAGATAAAATTTTAGAGACATTGTTATGTCCTTTAAATGATTTTAATTTTATAGTTAAAATGTTCGATTCCAAAGTAGAAGATAGCAGAATAGAATTAGTTGATGCTAAATAAGGATTTACCGGTTCTCCTAACTCAATGCTAATATTAGAGACCAATGGTATATTTTCGGGAATAACCGCAGAAGGATAAACCTCGCTCCCATATTTAATGTGTTTTATAAGATTACCCTCACCAGATATATTAACATTTAGTATTTTGCCAGCCAGATAGAGATCGAACGATGAATTTTTCTGATCTTTGCCCAAATATGGATCGAAGCAAATATTCCAGCTATTTTCATTTATCACATACAAATGATACAAACAATACAAATACCATCCTGCTGCCCATAGAAACTGAGGTTTATCGACAGTTCCATAGTTTATGGAATCATTAAAGTTAGCGTTGCGAACTTCGTACATTGCCGGTTGACCATTTGGTCCTTCCATTACACCTTTAACAGTCATAACTTTTTTTATAAATTTCAACGCCTCATCCTTTTTGCCATCAGCCATTAGAGCAAGTGCATACCAGGCATTTCCGTGCGGCCATATACCTCCATTGGCATAATAGAATTGATCACCAGCTTCATTTCCACTGAAGTTTAGGTAATCACGCAACACATGAAAATCCATCGGGAAAACATTATATATTCCTACGTTCTCATCCAATAGTTTTTCTTTAGCCGTGTTAACTAACTCTGATAATTTTGTTTTATCCAATAAACCATAATGCGCTGCCAGCAACGAACCGATATAATAATGCTCATCAATTTTACCCGGTTCATAGTAATTAACTAAATATTTGAGACTGTCATCCCATAGGTTGGTAACAAGTTGATTCTGCATTCTATTCGCAAGCGATTCATACTCTCCAAGTTTCTCCACATTAGATTCTAAAACTGTCGAAATAAATAAATATTCTCTTATAGCTTTAATCGCTAATATTGTCATGTAAGATTTTGAACCATAAAGTTTTCCAATATCCCACCAATCTGGTCTGTTAGACCACATCAGATC
>JBATTD010000615.1:0-3413 GCA_049670345.1 Ignavibacteriaceae bacterium | reverse complement strand
ACAAAACTTTCGGCAGAAGATTAATTTTTAACGGTATCAATTTCAGGTATGATGAAAGTGGTGTCTTCGGAATATCAGGTCCGAACGGTTCTGGAAAATCTACTCTGGTTAAAATAATTGCAGGGCTTATCTCTCCAACAAAAGGAAGAATAATTCATAAAAATTCAGAAGATGAAGTTATTCCGGAAGAACTGCACAATCATATTGGTTTCGTATCTCCATACCTTGTTTTATACGAGGAATTTACTGCATGGGAAAATCTTAATATCTTCTCAAAGATAAGAGAGATAAAATTCGATGAAGATTATGCGAAAGAATTGCTCAACCGGTTTTTGTTATTCAACAGAAGAGACGACTTAGTTAAAACTTATTCTTCAGGCATGAAACAAAGGATGAAATTTATTTTCGCCTTAATCCATCATCCTGAGCTGTTGATTTTTGATGAGCCGACATCAAATTTAGATGACGAAGGTAAGAATTCGGTTTATGAAATTATTGAAGACAAAAGTAAAGAGAGCATTATTATTATAGCTTCAAACGATAAAGCCGATTTGGATTTATGCTCACAAATTCTCGATTTGAAGACATCTAAATAATTTTAAAAATTATAGACAAAAGATTAATGATAAATAAAGCAATTGCATTATTTAAAAAGGATTTTCATTCCGAGTTAAGAACGCGTTACGCAATAAACTCGCTGGCAATGTTTATAATTGTTGCAATCAGTGTAATTCTGTTTGCTGTTGGTCAGGAAAAAATATCAGAAGGATTATCCGGCGGATTGTTTTGGGTAGTTATCTTTTTCACGGCAATGTCTGGTCTTGCCCGTGCATTTGTTTCCGAGGAAGAAAGGGGAACTTCTTTAACACTGCAGCTAATTGCAGCACCATCAACAGTTTTCTCGGGCAAATTAGTATTCAATATAATTCTCGTTTTTTGCATGAACACTGTGATAGCTTTATTGTATACAGCGCTCTTTGAATCATTCGTTATAAAGAATTTTTCCCTGTTCATTATTGCGTTTGTGATTGGGAATATTGGTCTGGCAGTTTCTTCAACAATAATTGCCGCAATTATTGCAAAAGCTGGCGCAAAAGGAACGTTGTACCCGGTTCTTTCATTTCCAATTTTATTACCTTTGATTCTAACATCTGTTCAATTAACTTTGTTTGCGCTTGATGGCACAAGTATTGAAGATGCTAAGTTTGAATTAGCAATTGTTGTGAGTTACGATGTAATTATGTTAACAGTTTCTTACATGTTGTTCGATTTTATTTGGAAAGATTAACGAATTCATAAAAAAAATAACAATTAGAAAATGATCTGGAAAATATTTTTATTTTTACTAATATCCTTCGTCTCGGTCGCCGGAATCGCGTTTCCCATAGTTGAGAATCCCCAGGCGTGGTACGAATTTCCGAACATACCCGGATTGGAAGAAAATGCAAAGATTATATTTTTCCATGTTCCAACAGCATGGCTTACATTAATAGCATTTCTTATGTCCACAGTTTTCAGCTTTAAATATTTAAGGAATAAGGATCTTGATGATGATGCCAAAGCTTATGCTTCTGTACAATTAGGAATGATATTTTGTATTCTTGCAACTGTAACAGGAGCAGTTTGGGCAAAGTTTGCCTGGGGTGCTTTTTGGAGCTGGGACCCACGACAAACAAGTATCTTCGCTCTTCTATTAATTTACGGTGCATTATTTGCGCTTCGTTCATCCATAGAATCTGAAGAAAAAAGAGCAACACTCTCAGCAGTTTATTCTATGATTGCATTTGTAACAGTTCCTTTCTTTATTTTTATTATGCCGCGAATAATGAAAGGATTGCATCCAGGTTCTGCCGATGATACGGGTGCCGGTCCGGTTGTTAATTTTCAAATGAATTCGAGTATGCTATTGATATTTATATTGTCACTAATTGGTTTTACCATACTCTATTTCTGGATGTGGCAGGTAAGTTATAAATCAATGATATTCAGAGATAAGTTAAACAAACATTTAATCAGAGGATAAAATTGGAAAGTTTTTTATCAAATAACGCTATTTACATTGTTATGATAATCGTTCTTATTGTTTGGGGCGGTATTTTTTCATACCTGTTCAGTCTGGATAAAAGAATTAAAAATGTTGAAATGGAAATAAAAAATGGAGTACAAAATGAAGAATAAATATATTTTCGGCGGATCTATTATTGTGGTATTTCTTGCGATTATGATCTACCTGTTTACCCAAAGTAATATTCAATACCAGGATGATTTTGCCCAGGTAATGAACACAACCAAAACTGTTAAAGCAACGGGAAGCTGGGTGAAAGAGAAAAACTATCATCACGATAAAGAAAACAAAACTTTCTCATTCTATATGGTTGATGACAATGGTAATGAAATGAAAGTTGTATATAACGGGTCTATCCCAAATAATTTTGAAACAGCTGTAAGTGTTGTGGTTACCGGCAAATATGTTGACGGATATTTTCACGCAAAAGATATTCTTACAAAATGCCCGAGTAAATATGAAGACCAACAGGTTCAAAGTTAAACATTGTAAAACAGTTTAGTTGCTATACTAATAACTTAGAAAGGATTCTATGGTTGGAACTATTTTCCTGGTAATTGCACTTGCCTTTAGCATTTCTGCTATGGTAATGTATTACCTCAGTTTCAAGGGATACAAAAACACACTTAATTATGCCAGGATATCTTATCATGGAATGGTGATGTTCATAATTGCAGCATCAACATTATTATGGTATGCACTAATTAATCATCAGTATCAGTATAATTATGTTTTTAGTTACAGTAATAATTCGTTGGATACCGGGTTTCTTATTGCTTCATTTTGGGGCGGGCAGCAAGGAAGCTTTATGCTATGGCTGCTGCTTACAGCTATTATAGGAGTTATACTACAATCTTATACTTCAAAAAGAAAAGAACTTGAACCGCAGGTAATGGCTGTGTTTGCACTTGCAACTACATTTCTCCTTGTGATGGTATCACCCTGGTTCAAAAATCCCTTTGAGTTTATTTGGGCAACCCCGATGTTTTTAGAAATTAAGTCAATTAATCCTCAGCATTTAGATCTCCCTTTTCTTCAACAATACTTTTTTACAGATAATAGCTCCGGTACTAGTTTTATTCAGATGAATACTGATCTTCAAAGTCTTCTTGCCGGTTCTGGTATTTCAGTTAATCAATTTATTGCAGATGGCAAAGGATTGAATCCACAGTTACTCAACTTCTGGATGCAGATTCATCCTCCGATTCTTTTTACAGGATTTTCGATGGCAACTGTTCCTTTTGCTTTTGCTCTTGGTGAGTTAATGAAAAACGATTACAAAGAATGGGTTAGGCAGGCATTTCCATGGCTGCTTGCAGGAATGGGCATACTTGGATTGGGAATTATG
>JBATTD010000614.1:0-4258 GCA_049670345.1 Ignavibacteriaceae bacterium | reverse complement strand
AAACCCCCAAATGTTAATATACTGTCTTTACCAAATGATTATTCACCCAATGCCCATAAAAAAAGAGCAATACGTTATGGTATTGAAAAATCAGCGGGTGAAATAATCATCACAACAGATGCTGATTGTGTTTACTCCAGAAATTGGATGAGTTCAATGCTGAGTTATTTTGATGATGAAACAGGATTTATTTCCGGTCCTGTTGAATTCTTGGATGATGATGGTATGTTTTCAAAACTTCAAAAGTTAGAATTTGCAGGATTAGTTATTACAGGGGCAGGATTAATTGGAATTGGGAAACCAACAATCTGCAATGCTGCGAACATAGCATACAGAAAAAAAACTTACGAAGAGGTAAATGGTTTTTACGATCAAATGGATCTTTCTTCCGGAGATGATGAACTGCTGATGCAAAAGATTTCAAAGGACACAAAGTATAAAGTTAAGTTTTCACTCGTTACCGATTCTATTGTAAAAACTTCAGCGAATAAAAATATAAATGAATTTTATCATCAGCGAAAAAGGTGGGCTAGCAAAGGATTATTCTATAAGAACATCCGCTTAATTATTACACTGATACTGATTTACTTATTCTATCTCGGACTAGTAATTCAACCATTTTTAATATTATTAATTTCATCTTCTTTTATCTATACCTTTGGATTGAGCTTAGCTAGTAAACTTTTTCTCGAATATCTGATACTACTAAAGGGGATGAAAATTTTATTCTCAAAACTATCCTTAAAGCCCTTTATCCTTTCTGAATTCCTTCAGGTTCCATATATAATTATTGCAGGAATATCTGGTATGTTTGGAAATTTGGAATGGAAAGGGAGAAAAATTAAAAGATAAGTTGGAAACAATCTATTATGGCGATTAAAAAAGAAAAGCCAAAAGATGATCCTTTTGACTTTTGATTTATTCTTTTTGCTTTTAATTAAGTTATAAAATCAATAAACCGACTGATCCGAAGTCTGTCACGACTGATATCTTAATAGTAGAAATTTTTATAATCACTTCGTGCTACAGGTTTCGCTGAGGCTCAAGATTTGTTTAGTCAATTTGTGAAAATTAGTATATTTCTCTCATTTTTGTTGTTGATAATCTCTTAACCTGATTATTTTTGAAGATGCAAAATGGATTTTGGATTAAAAGTTACCTATGATGTATTTGTAAGATTAAAATATTTTTATGTTTTAGATAAATAATATATGGCAATAATTTTAAGTTAAAGTTTAACCGCGGGACAATTTGTTGCAGAACCACTCTGCTTGCTATATAATTAAACAATTTATTAATAAAAGGCACATATGAGTCTGTATGGTGGAATTGAGGCGGGAGGGACAAAATTCGTTTGTGCAATAGGCTCTAGTCCGGAAGATTTACAGAATGAGGTTAGATTTGAAACTACTTCACCCAAAGAAACAATTAATCGCACGTTAGAATATTTTAAGGAACAAAATTTAAAAGAGAAATTGCTGTCAATTGGTATCGGTGCTTTCGGACCTGTTGAATTAAACAGGGATTCATCTAACTATGGTTTTATAACGTCTACACCAAAGCCCGGTTGGAATAATATTAATATTTATGGATTAATTAAAGAAGAGCTAAAGATTCCTGTTGGTTTTAATACTGATGTTAATGCTGCCGCTCTCGGGGAATATGAATGGGGAGCGGGACAAGGATTAAATAATTTTATCTATTTAACAATAGGGACAGGTATAGGCGGTGGTGCAATTATAAATGGCAGGCTTTTACATGGTCTGCAGCATCCTGAAATGGGGCACATATTTATTCCACAAGATACTAAAGCTGATCCCTATGAAGGCAATTGTCCATTCCATAAAAACTGTTTTGAAGGATTGGCATCGGGTCCGGCGATGAAAAACCGCTGGGGAAAATCTCCGGAAGACTTGAATAAAAATCATAAGGCCTGGGAT
This sequence comes from Ignavibacteriaceae bacterium, assembly GCA_049670345.1. GTDB lineage: Bacteria > Bacteroidota > Ignavibacteria > Ignavibacteriales > Ignavibacteriaceae > BMS3ABIN03. Next base: position 2,318 of record JBATTD010000614.1, on the reverse strand, counting down.
CTTGAAGTACAATATATTTCACTTGCTTTAACAAACTACATATGTACTTTTTCACCGGAGCGTATTATTATTGGCGGAGGTATTATGGAACAGAAAAATCTTTTGCCCTTAATACATTCCTCTGTAAAGAAAATGCTGAATAATTATATTCACATGGAAGAATTCACAGATAATATCGAAAAATATATTGTCTTACCATCACTAGGGAAAAAAGCAGGAATTCTTGGTGCTCTCGTCCTGGCTAAAAAAGAATATATAAAATGTAAATAAATTATTATCACTTTTTAAATTAAGGTTATGTTTAAGGCAATAAGAATCGTTCAACCTAATCAAATTACTTTAGTTAATTTAAAATTAGCTGAGTTACAAGCAGATGAAGTCTTAATTAAAGTAATGGCAAGCGGTATTTGTGGTACTGATATCCATATATTGCGTGGTGATTATTTAGCAAAGTACCCTGTAATTCCGGGGCATGAATTTTCCGGAACTATAGAAAAAATCGGAGAGAGTGTAACCAGATTTGAGATTGGAGACAATGTTGCGGTAGAACCGAATATAAGCTGCGATAATTGTTATAACTGCCTTAACAACAGACAAAATTTTTGTAATAACTGGCAGGCAATAGGTGTAACAAAATCCGGTGGTATGGCTCAATTTGTGGTTGTTCCTGAAAAATCAGTATTTCTAATAAATAAGTTACAATTTGAATATGCAGCTTTTATGGAACCTTTATCCTGTGTATTGCATGGTCTGCAGAAGGTAAAAATTAATCCTGGAGACCGTGTAGTTGTGTTTGGAGCTGGACCGATTGGCTTACTCTTCCTGCAAATGGTCCGGTTGCAAGGCGCGGTCCATGTTTCGGTGTTAGAGAATCTAGCTTCCCGATCTGATTTAGCTGAGCAATACGGTGCTAACCAAATCTTCCGGGACATAAGTGATCTTGAAAAGGATGATTTTGATGTGGTCATTGATGCTACCGGAGTTATTTCTTTAATGGAGCAAACAGTCGATTTGGTCCGATCAGGTGGAGTAGTGCTATTATTTGGAGTACCACCCGCAAAAGAAAAAATGAAACTCGAAGGATTAAAAATTTTTAAAAAAGGGCTCACTATATTATCATCTTTTACGTCCGTTCGTAATTCTTATCAGTCTATATCATTATTGGAAGCTGGAAAAATTGATGTGTCCGGCTTGATCTCTCACCGATTGCCATTATCTGAGTTTGAAAGAGGTGTTAACTTAATCGAAAAAGGGGATGATGATGTAAAAAAAGTAATGATTTTACCTCAGCATTGAAAATCAGAAGCAAGCATAGATATTCGGTGATCGAAAGGCTTTTGACAAACTATATACCTAGAATAATCTAAGTCTAATTTATGCTCAATAAAATGAGAATAGCATTTGTCAGTTATTATATTATTTATTCTTCCTTCGTAAAAATATATAATGCAAGTACCTGGTCGCCAGCCAAAGTTGTATATGCATATTTCAGACACAAATGTTGATCAATAAATTCACAACGAATGTACTCTTCATCTTCATTATCTGAATTTAGTATTATTACATTACCCTGTATGTACCAATTTATATTTTGGACTTTTGTTCCACCAGAATCAAAACTTATAATTTGACCCTGCTTATTTTCCCAAAATTTCAGCGTAAGTGAATAAGCAACAACCACGGGGGATACACTTATATTGACTCCGCTTGAATCGTAGCTTATTTCCGTTAGAAACCATGTTCCTTCAATATCGTTGTTCGATATAGTTTCATTAGTTGTTACTACACTATCAGCTTCATCGGTGCAGGCCATCATCGTTAATGTAATGAATAAAAAAATTGCCCACTCTAATGATTTTTTTCCAGTTTGCATTTTCTCCTCCTCTATTTAAAAATTGTTAATAAGTTTTAAGAAAAAAGATTTTTTAACGTGTTATTAATTATGACTGTATAAGTTTTATTTTGTTACCAAGAAAAAATATTATAATGATGATCGGACAATAATTTTTATAAGTGGATGATATCTTTGTTCTAACTGGAACGAGAACTTATTCATATTAAGTTAACCCAAAGATTTTCCAGAGTATTTCTGATTGATGCAGCGATAATATTGGAAGGAGATCCTCTATTTTTTAGTTAATTTGTAAATAATCATTAAACGTTTTAGCACTATTTTTGTCAAAATGAATGCTGTTGATAACAAAATATTGTGGATTATGAATAAAATAAGCCTTTACTGAAAATTAAAAAAAAATACTAACAGCTCCTTGACACAGAAAATAAATTTGCTTATTTTCAGTTAAACGTTTAACTGAAAA
>JBATTD010000613.1:0-2037 GCA_049670345.1 Ignavibacteriaceae bacterium | reverse complement strand
ACACTGGTGAGCAGGAAGTCACCACAGTTACTCAACCTGAAGGAACGGGTGTATTTTATGATGTTAGTGATCTGGCAATTGGATTAAGTTATGCGCGAGCACTTACAGATCGATTCTCAGTTGGATTAACAGTTAAATATATTCAGCAGAATATGTACAATGAGTCTGCAAATACATTTGCTGTTGATATTGGAACATATCTGCGTACCGGCTTTCACGATCTTGTAATCGCAATGAATATGTCCAATTTTGGTGGAAGTATGCAGCTTGATGGGCGTGATTTGATTACTATTACTGATATCAGTAATCAAACGTCGGGTAATTATAATACAGATGCCCGGTTGAAAACAGAATCCTGGCCTCTGCCGTTAATATTTCGTGTTGGCGTAGCAATGAATTTTGTTGGTGGCAATGATCCATTAATTTCTTCCCAAAATAATCGTTTTACTCTGGCGGTTGATGGAGTACATCCAAACGATAACACCGAGAAAGTAAACATTGGTGGGGAATATGCATGGAGTGAAACGGTTTTTGCACGGCTTGGTTATAAGATAAATTATGATGTTGAAAAATGGGCATTTGGTGTTGGTGTAAGAGTGAATGTTGGAAATCAGAAAGTAGGGTTTGATTATGCGCTTATAGATTTCAACGACTTAGGCAAGGTCTCACAATTTACGCTTGAATTTAATTTTTAAAATATTTTTTATTATTCCCGGCTAAGGGTTAGTAAATTTAGCAAACAAAACTTAAGGGTACGGCACTTATCATTCATATAAAATAATCCAGGTTATTAATTTCTACTTTACTAAAGTTACTGAAAGGGCGAACAAAAATGAAAAAATTATTCTACGTGATTTACATCTCTATTCTAATTATTAGTATCTCAATATTTCCAAACATTTATGCTCAGTCAGATAATATTGGCAGTCAAAAAATTGTAGGCGCCTCTGATATCCAGCCATTGCCAAAGGGAGTATTCATCCATCAATTGGATAATGGTATGCAGGTTCTTCTGATTGAAAACCCTGCATTACCTATGGTTGGTGCCAATGTTGTAGTAAAAGTCGGTTCAGCTTACGAAACTTTTGCAACAAGCGGAATGAGTCACATGTTAGAACATCTTTTGTTTAACGGAACTGATACTTTAACACAGAAAGAATTATACGATGCAACAGATAAAATAGGCGGATATAATAACGCAAGCACAGGCGAATATTATACAAACTACATGATGGTTACCCCCGCTGAAAATATTTATGCAGGAATGAAATTACAATCAGATATGCTCTTCCACTCAATCTTACCCGAAGAAAAATTTGAAAAGGAAAAAGGTATTGTAATGGAAGAGATTGCCAAATCGTTGGCTAACTCAGGAGAACAGGCAGAAAGAAATATCATTTCGATAATATATAAAGGACACGCTCTCTCTTTACCTACTTTAGGCACGTATGAAACCATTAAGAATATGAAACGTGATGATGTAAATGATTTCTATAAAAATTATTATCTGCCAAATAATATGATCATGAGCGTAATAGGAAATTTTAATAAAGATGAGATGATAAAACAGATTGAAGAAATCTACGGAAATGTATCACCCGGTAATGTAAATTATTCTGTAAACCCTTCATGGGGTACTGGATTTGAACAGCCCAAAAATAAATCAAAAACTAAAGGAGAAACTTTTCATCGCTTTTATAAAGGGAAACAGCTATCGGTTAATGTTCTCTATGAATTAGATGGTAGTCTTTCTTCAGAATTTTTTGATCTGCTTCAATTAGCATTAAGCGATAAAGCTGATTCATTACAGAAAATAATAGATGAAAAACATCCTGATAAGGTAACAAAGGTTTCCTTTCAAACAAGAGCGTATCCTGTTAAGAAATATTTGGAAGCTACTTTGACTTTAACAGATGATTCAAATCTTAATGAAATCATAAACTTATTTATGATTGAATTAAAAAAACAAAATTTCTCTTTAGCTCCTGAAATAATTAATACTGAAGCAATTAAAACTAAAACCAATTTTTACAAGAA
>JBATTD010000612.1:0-2541 GCA_049670345.1 Ignavibacteriaceae bacterium | reverse complement strand
TGAGAAAGGAATACAATTTAAAACGTGGGAAATCTCATCTGGGTGGGTATTACCTGATGAGGATGTAGCTCAATTTTTTGGAATTTCTAAAAACAAAAAAGTACTAAAGATGTGCAGGCTTACAGGTGTTGGGCATGGACCTGTAGTTTATTTTATTTCATACTTTCATCCAAGAGTCGGACTAACTGGTAATGAAGATTTTTCTAAGCCGCTTTATGAAATGTTAGATGAAGAATATCATACAGTGGTTGCGATTTCAAAAGAAGAGATTAGTGTTATAAAATCCGATAAGCTTGTAGCCGGAAAATTAAAATTAAGAATAAACTCTCCGATTTTATTACGAAAAAGATTTGTTTCTGATCCTGGTGAGCGACCGGTAGAATTTAATCTTGGATTCTATAACCCGGATAGTTTTACATACTCAATAGAAATTAGAAGAGAAGAATTTAAATATCAACAAATAGACAATTAATTCAATTTAATAATATGATAGGTAAGTGAGAAAGCATATAGTAAAAATTTTACTTTTACCGCTTGTAGTATATTTAATGTATTCAATGTTCGCCTCTCCGCAAACTGTGGTGAATGATGGGAAAATACATGTAAAATACTGGTTTGTATCAGGCCCGGAAGAAGTTATCCCTTACCGTGTGACTCAATTCAATAAAACTCATAAAGATATTTTTGTTGATGCAACACCTATACCATGGAATGAACATGAAAAGAAAGTGCTTACTGCAATTCTTAGCGGTAACCCACCCGATGTGGTAAGCTTGGTTGCACCTGTTCAGCAATGGGCTTCCAGAATGTCACTCAGACCTCTCGATAAATTAATTAAGCAAGACAATTTCGACACATCGTATGTCTTCCCTGCCCTGTGGGAGGAAGTTAATTATGAAGGACACGTTTTTGCAATTCCGACGCATACAGCTTCATATGCATTTTTTTATAATAAAAAATTATTTAGAGAAGCCGGGCTCGATCCTAAAAATCCTCCAATTACCTGGGATGAAGTAAAAGAGTATTCCAAAAAGCTTACAAGGATGGAAAATGAGGAGTACACTCAAATCGGTTTTATTCCTATTTACGGAAACTTTCAAGTAACTGTTTCATTAGCTACTGAACTTGGTGCAAAATTTTTATCAGACGACGGAAAAACAGTTCATCTTGACAATAAACAAATGGTACAGAGTCTCGAATGGATGCTGGATTATTATAGAGATTACGATTATGATAAATTAGTATCATTTCAATCCGGCTTTGGGTACGCAGATCAACATGGATTTCTTTCAGAAAAAGTTGCTATGATGATTCTGGACCATACATTTTTGGATGGAATAGATATTTATAAACCGGAATTAGATTTTAGTGTTTCCGCGATTCCCTCGTTTGAAGGATTTGAAACAGCATCATCAACCGGTAACTGGTGGATGGCAATGCCAAGAGGTGTAAAAAATGTTGAAGCGGCGTGGGAGTTTATGAAATTTGCTGTTAGTTATGATGTGCAGGTGACGGAAGCTACAATAATGAAACAGAGGTTGATGCCTGCAAATATAAATGCGGCAAAAGATACGGCGTTAACAAACAATAAAAAATTCTACGATGTACTTATTGAACAGATGCAGTATGCAAAAACCCCTTCAATTGTTCCTCTGGTTAACGGTACTTTCTGGAGAGAATTTGTTTTTGCCCAGGAAAGGGTTATCCGTCATATCCAACCACCCAGGCAATCACTTGAACAAGGCAACAAAGTTATTCAAGCCGATCTGATCAGAGCAAAAGAATATGATCTTTATGTGTGGGAAAATATGGAGCTTGAAGGCTATCGATGAAGAAAATTATTGAGCATATTAAGCATCCCCTTAAAAGAAGACAGGCCCTGGCGGGTTATTTATTTATCTCCCCATGGATCATAGGATTTCTTGTATTTGGTCTTTATCCCATTTGCATGTCCGTCTACTATAGTCTTTGTCAATATGATGTATTAAGAATCCCACAATTCATCGGCCTTCGGAATTACAGCGATCTGCTTTTCAACGATAACTACTTTTGGGGATCTATTTGGAATACACTCTTCTTCACAGTTATCCGGGTTCCTCTTGTAATTATTGGTTCACTGTTATTGGCAGTTTTGGTGAACAATGCTATTAAGGGTGTAAAAATTTTCAGAACGATCTATTTTATTCCTTCTATTATAACAGGAGTAATTCTTTCTTCTCTTTGGTTGTGGATGTTGAATCCTCAGTACGGCTTAATTAATTCAATGCTCGCATATATTGGGATAGATGGACCTCTTTGGTTGAATGATCCTAATTGGTCGAAACCATCAATAATTATGATGAGTCTTTGGTCACTCGGCGGCGGTAGAATGCTTGTTTTCCTCGCAGCTCTTCAAAGTGTACCACAGCATTTATATGAATCTGTTGAACTGGAAGGCGGAAACTGGTGGCATAAATTCAAACATATTACTCTGCCATTAATTTCACCAGTAATCTTTCTCTGGTCTATACTTGAGGTTATTGCTTCAATGCAGGTATTTAT
>JBATTD010000611.1:0-8623 GCA_049670345.1 Ignavibacteriaceae bacterium | reverse complement strand
GGAAAGGGACCTTGATTAAGTCTATCAGTAACAATTGGTCCGGCACCAAAATCATATTTTTCCCAATTGTGTGCAGGAACAAAACCGAACATATTGTTTACCGATGCCCCAACACCCAAAGTAATAGCACCTGTGGTTTTAAGAAAGGATCTTCTCTTCATGAGGGTTCCAAATTAATTAGGTTTAGTAAATTTTATATAAATGTGTTTTTATTTCTCTCAATGTATATTGATTACGCATTTAATTGGATGGTTCACATTCAATCAGTAAATATTGACTAAACTTAACACGCAATGATGATTGTGGCCCAGTTACCTCACCAAGCTCAATATTATTCACATAGTCTTTAACCTTATAAGTTTTATTTTCAAGACCACGTAATTCAACAGCCCCATTCCACTCGGATGCATAAAAAGCATAAAACATTTTTCCATCTTTGCTCACAGCATGAGTCTCAGGTTTATCAAAACCGATGTCGTAAAGTTCACCAAGATAAATACCTTTCGAAATCATCTTTTCATTATAGATACTTACCCATTTTGCCCACTCTTTCTCTTTTTCTTCTGTTAGACCTATCTCACCAGTTTCCTTATTTTTATGAACACCAACCGGCCAAACGAATTTTGTACCGATCACTCCACCAATTCCAACAGTAGTTGCCCAATCACTCTTATTATCACTCAATTCAACATGGTCACCATAGTAAGGTGAATTTTCTCCCATCAATCCTTTTAGTGTTTTCCCTTTTAATCTGATTTGCCAGGATGAAAGAGGATCTGAGCTAACCGCTTGATTGATGTAAGGTAAATTGTAAAATGAATAGCTTGTACCGCATGGGCAAATTTCGATTACAGCATCTTTGGAATTAGTAAGCGCCGTTTCATTAACTAGTTTCCAAAAATCTTGAAGTTTTTCAACTGATTCTTCAGGATAAGCATGATTGTGTTTTGGATTATAACATGGCGGCACCCCATTAAGATGCTGCCCATCAATTTTTAATCCTTCATATCCCCAAACATTCATCATTTTTACTATAAGATCTTTCGTATAAGTGAGTGTTTTATCATAAGCCGGGCATAAATAATAGCTATCCCACCAAGTTATATCTTGTGTAGAACCGTCTTCGTTAAGTAAAAGCATATCCGAATGCTCTTTAATTAAATCTGTTCCCGGATCAACCGCTAATGGAGCCCACCATAATTTAGCTTTTAAGCCGGCATCATTAATTTTATCTACAAATGCTTTCATATCACTATCGCCCTTAGGGAATTTTTTAGGATGTAAATACCAATCCCCTTCAGCAGTTTGCCAGCCATCATCCAGAACAGCCCATTTAAATCCTAACTCCTTGACAATAGGCAGTGTTCCTAAAACATCATTCAATCTAAAATCCCTTTCATAACCCCATGCACACCAAATCGGTTCATATGAAGATTCGGGGAAATTGCCCATTGATAAGCCTTTATTTGACAAAACTTCCCTAAAAACTTTTAATGTTGCGTAGTAATCGCCTTTGTGAGTATTAACAAACGTTTCAAATGTTTCGAGCGATTGACCTGGTTCCAGCGTTATTTCCTTTTCATATTCAACACTGATATCTACACCCATTTGCTGATCTTTCATCTTAACCGGAAGTTTGACCAGCTTTGGTGTGGTTTCAACATGACCAACAGCTATGCCTACATCTTTTCTCCATATATCAGTTATGGGAGTTCCACTGCCGTAATCACTTGCATTCATACCCAAATAGTTTTCCTGTTCAAATCCTTCAGCCAAAGGTACAACCCAGTCTCTTCTATCCTCATATGATGCTCCCTGGTATGACCAGAAAGAAGGTTTTTGGTTATCTTCTGGTATTATGCGGTATGAATTATTCACCCATTTATTAACGATAACTTTATTACTTCCATTATTTTTATAAGCGACTTTATAGAATGCAGTGGTAGGATAGTTTTTATAAATTGTAACAGTTACTTGCTTTTGAATTTTATTTTTCGATAACCCGGTGATTACCACTTCTTCACCTTTTCCTAGAGCATTTTCTATTTTATTTTTTTGAGAATCCTTAAAGTAATACTTACTGATTTCTACGTCGTCAACTATTAAATATTCTGTAGCAGAATAATCACTTAGAACAACTCCCTCATTTCCAATTTTTGAAATAACTTTGCTGTAGAGAGAATCATCAAACTCAATTTGTAAATATTTGTTTTCTACTTTTACAACGGAGTTATTATTACTACTACAAAAACTTAATAGAGTTATTAACAGTAGCAAAATAATGACTGATAAAGATTTTGAAATCATGTCCGATCTCTAACTAATAAATTTGTAAATTCTTTATTTAAGTAATATCATCTTCTTTATTTCTAAAAGACTACCTTGCTGTAGCTTATAAAAATAAATCCCAGAAGGAAGATTTTTTGCGCTAAAACTTATTTGATGTTCGCCTGCAGCTTTTTCGTCATCTATTAGATTAGCTATTTTTTCTCCAATTAAATTATAAATATCAAGCTTTGTAAAACCTTCTTCAGCGAGTGAAAATTTTATAATAGTTTCAGGATTGAACGGATTAGGATAATTTTGATTGAGCGTAAACTTAGATGGATGTGAATAAATATTTGATAATTCAACATCGGTTGTATTACCTAAAATATCCAATACATTATTGCTTATTCGTAGATCATCTATTCTTCCAAAATATCTTCTATGTCCATTTTCGCCGGCTGTGCCAACATAAAGTTTAAGATCATTAGGAAATAATGACTCGTTAAAATCAAATGTATCGACAGGTGCAGACTCAGGTTCATTCCACATATATAGTTTTGATTGATCGAAATCGTAAAAAACCGCAACAAATAACCACTCATTATCTACAACATTAAACGAAGATTTCTTGAATTTAAATTCACCCGATTCAAGGTGAACAATAAATTCAATATGAGAATTATTTAATCTCAAAGCATAATTATTTAGTTTAACAGTACCTGATCTATCGCCTTTTAGGAACATAAATTGGGGAGAAGTTGATCCGTTAGGAATTGGGTAAATCCATAATGACGCAGCAAAATTTTTATTTTTAAAATTTAGCTCACTATGATGGGCCACAGTGAAAGCTCCATAATCAGCAGAATCTTCCAATGATAAATAGTAGCTGCCTTGAGCAAGAGGATCATTGTTCTGATATGACGCAGCACCTGAAAGTAATCCATTATTTGCATATTCATCCCAGGTTGCTTCATCATTACCGTTATTTTCAAACATCCATCTTCCGCCCTTTACTTGTGCAAAATGGGAAGATGCAGTCAGAAGAATTAAAGTAATAGTAACACAAAAACTAACTTGGGGAAAGTAGTTGTGATTCATAAACATAGATCCCTCAACACAATAATGTGGTAAAATAAAAACGCTTATTACTGTACCCGATTCTGTTATGCCAGAATCGGGTAAGTAATTGCAAAGATTATGGTGTAACCATATCTCTATAATTTCCGGCCGGAATTGCACCCAATAGAACTAAATCAGAAGCATTCAAGATTAATATTGCACCTTCATCATCGTAACTAGGTGATATTGAATACACAACTTCTCCTGAATTATCAACTGCAATGCCTCTTAAATCCCATCCAACATTGGTTTCAATAAAACTCTCGTCAGTCATATTTATTTTATAAATATTTCCTTCCCACCTTCCACTAGCGTAAATAAAGTCTCCATCAACGGCTACTTTCCAGCCATCTCCGCCTGAGCCTAATGACATTTTTCTAGTATTAGCTGTGTTGTTAGCGTCAATAATAACTATTTCTTCTTCAACCCATGCTACGAATAAGAATATTTTTGAATCATCGGCTGAAACAGCAATATTCATAGCATTATCATCCGCAATACCATCAAGATATTCTAAAACAGTTCTACTCTGTAGATCAACAATTATAAGGCCTTGATCCCAGCTAGTAGTTATATAAGCCCTGGTACCGGCATTGTTAACAGTCATATAATTAATATCACCAGCATAGTCCGCAAGTGAAATTGTAGCGCTGATAGAGTTATCTGCTGTGTTTACAACTACTAAGTCCATTGACCAAACGCATGCGACTAAAACTTCAGATCCATCCGGTGTAACCGCTACTGTTCTCGGTCCTTCAACACCATCCGGCATAGAAATTTCTGCCGACACGGTATTTGTTGCCACATTAATAACGATGAGTTTTGAATTATCCATGCTTCCGCAATAAACAAATGTTCCGGCAGGATGAGAAGCTATAGATTGCATTCCTTCTCCTGGATAGTTTTCAAAATCCGATACTTCGAAATCGTTAACAACACCAAATGCAGCACCTTCATTTCCAGACCCTAAATAGATTGGTTCACTCCCATAATTGCCTTCAGTGGAAAAACTCAAACTGGTTTCATTTTGCATAGAATTCCCATTTCCATCACTAACACCGGTACCTAACCATACACCTTCAGGGCTAAATGCTCCTTTCATAGTAACGTTGTATAATGCTAAATTACTAAAAGCGGTTGTTGGTTTAAATGTATATGTTACACCTGAACCACTCCATGATCCAGGAACGACATTATCATGACCATCTGTGACTATTGTGAATGCGGAAACGGAAGATAAATTCATCTCATTAGTAAATGTAACCGTTATCGGTTCACTTACAGGATTCATTATACTTCCATCTTCAGGACTGGTAGTTACTACCAGAGGACGTGTTAAATCTAGTGGGTCGGTAGGCCATTCTTTCTCATCACAACCCACAAGCAATAATAATCCTACTACAAAACTTATTATTACTTTATTTTTACTAATTATTTTATCCATTATAGACTCCTATAAATTTTCAATAGATATTAAAAGAGTATACTTAAAGTGTATCTATGAGCGTTACCCAACCTGTTCATATCTGCGTAGGCATAATCAAATTTAAAATCAAACCCAGCTAAGGCGACAAGTAAGCCCACACCTGCTGTTAAATCTGCTTCATCATAATTTCCTAAATATCCAATTCGCAAAGCCACTTTCTGATCTCCAACTATTTTTATAATAAATTCGCTTCCTAAATTATATCTTGATGCATAGTCACGCGAATCATTAAATGCGCCTTCTATTGATAGTGATGTATTTTCATTTTTAATTACATAAGTTCCCAGCGCTACTCTAAACATCAGTGGCAGCTGCCATTCCTGTGTCCCAAGACTTGCATCAACAAATCTATTAGTTGGGAGTCCTGCCGCTAAATCATGTGTAACATTAAGGTCTGGTCCTTCCAGCTTCATTGCTCCGCCTAGGTTAGTCAAGGTAAGTCCTATTCTCATTCCATTAAGAATATCTGTTTTAAAGACACTACCAATATCAATTGCAAAAGCTGAAGCTGATTCTCTAGATAGACTTTCATTTATATATTTTACCGTGAAACCAACCGAAAACTGTTCCGTAAATGAACGTGCATATGAGAGGCCGATTGAAAAATCACTTGCGCTAAACAATCTACCAGTTCCATCCGGCTGGCTAATAGTAGTCTCTTCCATATCGCCAGAGCTAAAGCTATATATACTTGCTCCAAAAGTACCCCAATCATCAATTGGGATGGCCACCGAGAGAAAATAAAGGTCTGTATTAGCTATCCAATTAGTAGTTTGAAACATTGCCTCATTTTTTTCAACTAATGCTAAACCGCCAGGATTCCAATAAGCCGCACTTGCATCATCAGTCATTGCGACAAATGCACCACCCATAGCAGCTGCTCTGGATCCAGCACCAATTTTTAGAAAATTGGCCATAGAGGTACCAACTTGATCTGATTCTTGAGCATATACCATTAAACTTAAAGAAAAGAATAACAGCAGAATCTTTTTTATTATTATTTTTCCCATCATTTATCTCCTATTAGAATTTTATTTTCAAATATTATTATTAGTTCCATTTTCTATTTTCTATTTAATGATTAGGAATTTATCTACTTTCTGTCCAGTAACAATCGTGGATGTAACATGGTAAACATATAATCCGGGAGCTACTTCCTGGTTGGCACTGGATCTTAAGTTCCAAATTTCTTCGCTAGTACCATCATCATGAATTAGTGTATTAACTAATTCCCCTGCAATATTGTATATTCTAATTGTACATTCACCGGGTAAATGAGTAAAATGTAATTCTCTTTCGAATGGATTAGTTTCAAACACATTTGCTGCCACGTAAGGATTTGGCACAACTCTAATTCCGTCCAAAGATTCTGCTACCGGAGATTGAGCTTTACCTTCAACAGTGTTATCATTTGGTGTAGAAGGATCTGCAACGGGTGAATTTTCTGCCGGTGGAATTTCATCGGTACCAGTGTTGTACGCAGCAATATAATATCTATAATTAATACCGTTTAATACATCTGGATCTCTAAAAATATATTGCCCAGCTTCATTGGTCTCAGGCATTCCAGTATCGTTACCAAGCCATAACCACGAACCATCTGGATGAGTTGACTGCCCAGTTATGCCGTTTATTAGATCCCACTGTTGATAAGGGACATATGATTGAGGTACGCCTGTTGCATCAGTAACAACAAAATCACCCCAAGAAGCACCATTATCCTTACTTCTATATAGTCTGTAACCTTCAAATCCTTCTGAACTTTCACTATCCTGGCCCCATGTTAAAGTAATAACTTTATCACCAGCTTCCATTGTAACATTAGGTTGAACAGGAGGCTCCGCTACCTGAAATCCAGAATTGTACAGATCAGCTGCCCTATCTGCATTTCGTTGCAAATCCAATAAATTAAGTCCCATAACAGTAACGATAGTTAAGGTATCTGTTTCTCCAGGCTCGAGAGTAAATGTTCCTGAATTCATTACTGATGTAGCATACAAACCCCAACCTTCTGGAGTTCTTCCATATGGGTATGCTATTCCGTCAACAATTTGTGTATCATCAATACCATCACCATCTGTATCATATGGACTATCTTCATTTGCCAGATCATACAAATAACATTCATGTTCAAAATGAGGTTCATCGCCATCTCCTAAATGCCAGCTTAATGTTGAAAGACCAAGTTCACTTCCATCATCATCTTTAGGAGTTTTCAAGAACATGAGTCCTGCATAACCGGTTGGGACAACAGGTATTTCAAGCTGTGTTGTCCAGGCACCTGTTGGATTATATGAATATGCCATTTCTCTGTCTGCATCATAAGCCTGTATTTCCGGTGATGTATCACCTTGTTTATGGACGTGAGCGAAATCCATACGCATTCCTGCATATGTATCTGTGATTGGCTCAGTTCCAATATTTGTAAACTCATATCTCCAAAAGATATAGTTTTCATAAAGTTTTCCTGAAAATGCTGCACCACGGAAAACTACTCGAACTTTTAACCATCTACCTTCAGTGCCTGCATAATCTATATAGGCCACGGCAAAACTTTCCTGATGACCAATTTTTTCGCCCATTGGTCCCCAACCAGGCCATCCAGTTGAATCAAGCATTACCGGTTCTGTTGAATTGGGGTAAGTAGAAGGCCATCCATATCTACCGTCACCATTACTAGGATCTGGCCATGTTGAAGGATCAGTACTAAGTGCTGCGGCACCGGCTGTCCCAACAAAATCATAAACACCAGTAGTCTGTGCCTCATTTAGATATGGTCCGGGACCATAAGTTGTCCAGTGGAAACTCTCCCAGTTATCTTTATATTCTTGAACCGTAGTGGCATAATACCATAAACCATCAGGATTTACTCCACCAGCATCTAAACTTGTACCGCCCAGATGAAATCCTATAGCAGTACCATATTCTTCACCGCTACCTATTGGCCATTCAAAAGCCGGGTGAAATCCTACTCCATAATCGTACTGTCCTTCGGAAATTGTTCCATAATTGCTAAAAGTGGCACCGATTTTATTAATGTTAAAGGTATTCCTTCTAATAGCAATATCCTGAGCAATTAAGTCGGGTAAGATCAGTAGGAAAATGGCTAGTAATAATGGAGCCCATATTTTCCTATTACTGTAATATGTATTCATAAATTTTTCTCCTTCAAATCTTTCAATATAATTTCTATTTAATTTCATTTTGATATTTAAATACTTTAAAAACTTATTGCTGCACCAATGAATACCTGTCTTCCAGGACTGTAATTACTAGGATCATCATACCTGGACAGATTTAATGGAGTATTTTCAACATTCAATGGTAGATCCGGTTGACCGCTTGATGGATAAACTCCGTAAATATTTTGTCTATCAAATAGATTTAGAATATTTAAGTAAAGCTGTGGTTGTATTCCCCATACTTCGAAAGTTTTAGAGAGTCTGAAATTAAATAGAGAGAAATAGGGAGATCTTTCAGTGTTTGGGTCAGCACCGGTAATTGTATAAGGTAATCCTGTACTATAACTGCCGGAAAAAGTAAGGTCCCATCTCTGAGGCAGACCAACATACAAATCAAAATTTAACGTGTGGGGTTGATCCCAATCTGATGTATATGTTTTATACGTAGGATTCTCTATTTGTAATTTTGCCCAGGGTGTTGAACTTGTAATTTGGGAATTTGTAAATGTGTAATTTAATCTGAGCCCCCAGTAATTACTGAATCTTTTATTTATGGAAACTTCAATAC
>JBATTD010000610.1:0-1965 GCA_049670345.1 Ignavibacteriaceae bacterium | reverse complement strand
ATCATTTTATCAATTTCTCTTAATGCCATTCTTAAAGCGAAGTGAGCATGCCCAATTTTTATTCCGCTTAATTCTTCATACTGCATTTTCAATTGCTTTGCAATTTGTACAGGTCTTATCCAAACAGCGAAATAATTACTATGACGTGGAACTCCTGGAGGTGGCAGCATATTACGTCCACCGTTATCATACCACTCGATGTAGGAATAATCACCATAGTTCATTGAACGCTGCTCGCGTATCATCTGGTAAAATCTTCCATATGATTTTCTGTGTTCACCAAGATATGAATTAGCCACCACCAACGCGGCAAATTCATCATCGGCTCTGTTTATGTTTAAAGGATAACCTGTAAAAATTGCTGAACCGAATGCACCATCCTTCGCAATTATTTCAACTTCCAAACCTTTTGGCATTTCAATTACAGCAGGTTCTGGTATTGCTGGATTTGAATCAGGCAGATTAGCCAGATCATTTTTTAACATATACAGAAACGATGCTGAATAGTTACCAGCAATTCCTATCATCAGATTATTCTTTGTAAAGAAATCTTTATAATAATTTTTTACATCTTCCAGAGTTATTGAAGCAACTGATTCTGACTTTCCCTCTTTCATATGCTGGTAGTTTGTTCCTCTAAAAAGAAAATCTTCAAGTGCTTTTTTACTGTACTCTTCATCTGATGAAGCACGAACGACTTGATCAACATATGCTTGTTGATTTACCTTAACTCTATCAAAGTCCGTCTGCTCAAATGAAGGTTTTGTTATAAGCCCAATCATAATCGGATAAAAAACATCCTGCCAATCTTTATGAAATTCAAAAGTGAAAATTGTCACTTCCTTATCTACTGATGATTCGTAGTGTGCGGCCATAGGGTATATCTGTTCTTGAATATCGCTGTATGACAGATCACCTGTTCCACCTTGAGTTATAAGTTGAGCCGTAGCATATGTCAATCCTTCTTTTCCCGCAGGATCACTTATTGAGCCGTTCATGAACATCAATTTAACAACTATTTTTGCTGAGTTGGATTGCTTCAGTTCAACAACTTCCTGACCCATTACAAATCCTGTTAGTAAAAGTGTTATTATTAATGCTTTCATTATTCAACACCTCCCTTCTCATCGGAAGAGATTGTGGCAATTGTTAAACCGCTTTCTACAAAATATTTATTTGCCACCATTTTAATATCCTCGTTTGTTACTTTATCGTACATTGCATAAAGTCTGTTAATTGATTCAGGGTCACCTGTTAATTGTATATAATGGCTGATGGAACCTGCAATTGCCGAAGGATCATCAATGCCCATCGCAAAGCTGTATTTGAGATTTGATTTTGTATTCTGCAGTTTCTCTTCATCAACTCCGTTTGTTTTTACATCTTCCATTGCTTTTGTAATTTCATCTCGAACGTACTGAAAATCTTCTTTATTAATGAACGACGATTGTATGCTAATCAGGTTTGGATCGCGGGAATCGAATGCACCTCCGCCAATAAACCTTAGTTTCTGTTCTTCAATTACTAATTTTTTGTATAGCTCTGAGTTTGGTGAAAAGAGAATTGTATTGAGAACATCGATTGCCGGCATATCAATTTTATTATCACTGAAAGCCGGACCCTTGTAACTCATATTCATAAATGGTGGAATAGATCCATTTTGTAAATGGAATTCACGTTTACCGGTCTGTTGTGGTTCAATA
The DNA here is from genome assembly GCA_049670345.1 of Ignavibacteriaceae bacterium. Lineage (GTDB taxonomy): Bacteria > Bacteroidota > Ignavibacteria > Ignavibacteriales > Ignavibacteriaceae > BMS3ABIN03. The sequence goes on along the minus strand of JBATTD010000610.1, from coordinate 262 downwards.
GGAATTTCAGAAACATAGTTTCCTCTTTCCCATACACCAAAATATTTTTCTGCCAGATCATTTATCTCCCCTGCTTCCACATCGCCAACAACAACAATTGTGCAGTATTCAGGTCTGTAATAACGCTTAAAAAACTCAAGTGAATAATCGTATTGATTTGGCATATCAACGATGTCATCAAAAAAGCCCATCGTTGTATGTTTGTATGTGTGCGTATCAAACGCAGTGTTTACAAGATTCTCATACAACTGCTGGTAGGGGC
>JBATTD010000609.1:0-3365 GCA_049670345.1 Ignavibacteriaceae bacterium | reverse complement strand
CGACTAACTTATACGTACCGGCTAACTTTTTAACAGTTGCACCTTCGTAAAGCCAGGGAGTTAATCCACCATTGCTGCGAAAAATTTTATTAGCATTAAAACCAGCGCCTTCCGCAACACTACCGGAATTTATTCTGCCGTAACCGGTTTCAATTGTTATTGAGTTATCGGCTTGACCGGGTTGAACAAATACAGGAATTGCCAGAGTACCATCGTTTACTGTTATCTCAATAACATCATCATTCTTAACACTTAACTGTTTTGCAGTATTTGTGGATATTGCTGCATAATTATCCCATGTTACTTTAGAAACCGGATGTGGGGACTCCTGCAGCCATCCGTTATTTGCGAATCTTCCATCTCTCAGTGAATAACTTTCCTTAATCTGAATTGTAATTCCATCGGATATTGCTGTAGCATTTTTCAAATCCGCTGTAACTGAATAATTGAATTCTTCAAGACCATTGGAATTATCATTACTTCTAACTACTCCATCGTGAAGGGCACTGTACCACAAAGGATTAAAAGCTATTTTTGAATTTAAGTTGGGATAAATATTTTTTTGCCAGTTTGCCATTAAATATTCATGAAATATCGTTTCCCTGTACGAATCGCTTTCACCATTTATCCAGGATAGCAATATTGATTCTTTTTGTCTTGTGCTATATAATGGAGCTATTACAGGCTGCTGTAATGCATAAAATCCTGTTCGTGTTTTAGCATCACCCCAGGCTTCAAAATTATTGTGAATTGGTAATATGTGATTACTTAAACCCGATGATTCATTTTCAACTTCAGTAAGAGTAACAACCTCATCAACGTTTTGCAGCGCTTCAGCATAATTAAAATCTGCCGGTAAATTATAAACGGGGTTTGAATCAAAATGTATTACAACACCAACATGGCCAGCATTCATTTTATCAATTAAATTTTTAATCTCATTCAAAGAGGATAAATTCCTAACTTGTACTTTAGAATTCTCGGTATCATAGAGTTTAGAATTTCCTAATTCTTCATTTAACAGGTTAACTGCAATATGTACATTCTCAGGTAAGTGATCGCCTGCGTATATAATTGCTCTGCCTTTTTTCTTTGAAAGATCATTAACAAGATGATTTAATGTTTTTTCCGATAAACCAAAATCACCGGCCAATTTAGACAAACTGAAAGCTGATGCATTTACAGAATTAGTTATTACATTTTTCTTTTGTAATTCATTAATAATAGCCATCACGAAAGAATACTGAACATCGGGACGTAGCATTAACCTGTAATCGGCATTCATTCCGGTTAATGATAAATTTGATTCAACCGAATAAAGACGGTTGAACTTTTTATTCATTATATCTTTGCGCTCAGTGAACAATCGAGTATTTTCAACTTTGTTGAAACCCGCACCTAAAAAATCAGCATCAAGTGAAACTACAACATCAGCCTCATTCCATTTAATGAAAGGAAAATCAGAGCTGCCATAACATTTTTGCCATGCGCTGTTTCTAATGCTCTCATTAAATTGTTCAAACGAGTAAACTTTTGTTGTTGGATATTCTTTTATAAAATCTTTTAATACTTCATCCTGTGTTGGAGAAACAGTTTCCTTTGTAATGATTGCAATTTCCCTGCTGCCAATGGTACCGAGTGCAAGAACAATTTCTTCATCAACTTCCTGCCAATCAGCATCATCTAATCGGTTTCCTATTTTTCTTTTTGGAGATTTTAATCTATCCGGATCGTATAGCCCCATAATACTTGCTTGCCCCTGAGAACAGATTTTTCCCTTAGAAACAGGATGATCAGGATTTCCATCAATCTTGATTGGTCTTCCTTCACGAGTCTTAATTAATATCCCACAAGCAGAAGCACATCCTGTACAGGTGGAAGCATAGTGATTTGCTTTACCAATAGTAATTTCTTCAGGTTTATCATTATAAGGAACAATTTCGCCCTTATCCTGATAATCTGAACACGCTGTGCCGGCAACTGCTGCAGAGGCTCCCAAAAGTGCTAAGAATTTTCTCCTCGAAATGGGTGACATTTTGTCCGTATCAGGAACATCGCCTGCACCATCTTTAAACTCATTATTTTTTTCTGCTAAAAATTTCTGATCGGCATATAATTCTTCGAAACTCCGCCAGTAGTTTGGAGCAAGATTTTGAATATTATCTTTATGATCAGACATTTTTATGACCTATTTTTTGTCTTTTAACAGCAAGCGGATTAATCTTAACATTTATTTTCTTTTTATTGTTTAGATTTTTAGAAAATGGTTTGAGAGAAGAAAATTTTGCAAATAAAATTCCCATCATTCCCAATCCAAAAACATTAAAAAATTTCTTACGTTCCATTATTTTGATTTTTTAATTATAATTCTTTTTTTAATTTCTATTATCGATGGCAGGTATAACAATATTCGGGGCCCTGCTGTACATCTTCAATATAAGGTAATCTTTCGTGAGCATTTCTGTGACAACTAAGGCAGCTGCGCATAGTAAACGAATTCATTTGCCCAACTTTTTCCATTTGTTTTATCTCACCATGGCACGATTCACACTCAATTCCTTTATTTACGTGAACACTATGATTGAAATATGAGTAATCTGGGACCTTATGAATTCTCTTCCATTTAAGACTTTCCCCGCTATAATAATACAGGGCGAGCTTTATAATTTCTGGGCTGTCCTTTTTTGCAACAGTATGACAATTCATGCAAGTTGCAACAGCGGGGACCATTGCATGACGTGATTTTTCAACTGCAACATGGCAATATTGGCAATCAATTTGCATTTCACCTGCATGAAGTCTGTGTGAATAATTAATTGGTTGATCGGGTGTATAACCTACCCCATCTCTCTCAGCTCTTGAGGCAAAGAATGTAATAATAAATGATGCAGTTGCTACAAATATTGTAACAGGTAATCTGTTCCTAAGAATATAATCCAGTAATGAAGCTTTCATTAAATTCTAAACACGTGTTATTAGATTACTAAATTAATCACAAAACAATTTAACGCTTGTATAGGTAATTTGCTTTTAATAATTATGATGAATGTTCTGAGTAAAGTGAAATGCGGTAAAAATAAATTAAATTTTTCAGTGCCGATTTATTACCGTCCAAATTTCAAAATATAGATATTAAAGATTATAAAATTAAAATAATTATGCAAATTTTGGATGACAGTTTTTAAATCCCGGCTTTATTAGTAGGGAATAATAAACTCTACTGTAGTTAAACAAATCTTTTAAGAATCTGATTTATTATAAATGCGGAAATAAGAACCAATATTAAATATATAAAAGCATTTTTTAGAGACTTTTTCGTTAATATAATTCTCGTTCGATAACCACGCCAGCCACATTTTTTACAT
>JBATTD010000608.1:0-1871 GCA_049670345.1 Ignavibacteriaceae bacterium | reverse complement strand
GGCAGGCAGGGGTGATTTTGCTTAGATAAAGATTATTAGTATACCTGTTAGAAAAATTAACAGTAACATTTTTTCAATTAATTGTTGCATTAATAACAATTATTTTTTAATATCAATCTGCGTTAATGCTCATTCCTGCAAAACGCTTTCCCTGAATCCTGTTAACGTTCATCAGGTTGTATTAAATAAAATCACCAACATAATTTAGGAGGAAAAAATGTCTGAAAGATTGCTGCAAATCAACTTTAACCTGGGTGTTACACCAGAGGAATATGAACAAGCTGCCAAATCACTCGTCGATCAATTTGCGAATCTTCCCGGACTGATGTGGAAGATTTGGACCATGAATGAAGAACAAGGTGAAGCCGGAGGTATTTACTTGTTTGAAAACGAATCCTCAATGAATGCATTTTTATCCGGACCACTTGCTAAAACTGTTACCAGTCATCCGGGACTAAGCAATTTTAGTGTAAAGTCCTTCACAATTATGAATGACCTTACTGAAGTCACGCAAGGACCTTTAGTAAATAATTTAAAAGTATAAATGAGAAAGACGAATTTAGATCGATCACTATCTCTTGGAATCTAACAAGAGGAATTTGTTTCTACAGGCTACTAGTTTACGCGCCGGGGCGTGCAGACTCTTTTGTTGAGACAAAGAACCTGCCTTCCGGCAGGGATAATTTTGCTGAAGTGATTTAGGATCACTCTGAATTCATTTCACAATCCTGATTATGTGAAGGAAGATCCCGAAATAAACCTGTCCGCCTGTGGTGGGTTAGGTAACCATTTGTTTTATGGACGATTCTTTAATTTGATTTTAGTAGAATCAATTTGTTTTAATGAGTCGACCTCTTTTTTAACCTATATTAGGTTACCTAATTATTAATCATATAGAATAAAGCTTTGTAACTAAATCATCATTTTAAGGTTTTGATTTTTACTCTTCATTATTTAACTACAACTGTAACTTAACTCAAAAACAAAAACCATCAAATACCCTAATGCAAAACAGCAGCCGGGCTGCGCTTGCCTGCCAAAGGTAGGGCGCTGGTTATTTGTGATTTTGTTTCCAATAAAACGAGACTTATAAAATTACTTAATTATCTTTAATTCATCTGAATAATCAGTAGTGTTAAGCCAGGTATTTAATGTTTCTTTGAAATCGGGAAGATATTTTATTAACAGCCCTTCAAAGCTTTCATAGCTGATAGAGTTAAATGAGAAAAGCTCCTTTAAAAACAAATCAAACTTAGCATCTCCCATTCGAACCCAAACACTATAAAAAAATAGCCATACACGGTCACTTAACACAAAAGTATCTTTATAGTTGCCTATTTCATCAAAGCTGATATTCAGTATTGCTTTTTCTTCGGGCAGTTTATTACCGCGCGATGTTTTACCCGTTTTTCTTTTCGCCAAATATCTTTCTTCAACTTTTATCATTTCTTCTTTTAAATTATAAGCATCATCCCGAATTCTTTTTAATGCGTAAATCAGAAAGAAGCTTGGAAATCCTTCAACAACAAACGCATAAAACGGGTTTTCTTTTGTTACGGATATTTTAACGTACGGATGCACAAGCTCGTGTGCAATTGTTAATTGTGATCTTATATCTTTTTCAAACGTATTAAATAATTCTTCCGAAATTCCAACAACATTTCCGCTGGATATATCACCGTATTGGGGCATCTCCATTATAAATAATGGTTGTGATTCGTCAATTTTTTTCAGGTTTTGTGAATATAATTCCCTTAAGCTTATTGAATAATCCAGCACTTTATCGCTGTTTGATTTATTGGTAAGATAATACACGTACACATTATCTTTTGTATTTAATTGAAATTTTCTTGCTGTGCATTGTATATCGA
>JBATTD010000607.1:0-4236 GCA_049670345.1 Ignavibacteriaceae bacterium | reverse complement strand
GTATAAGCCAAGCCCCAGCTAAGTCCAAAGTCAAGGCTCTGTCGTAACTGTGCAGTTATACTATAATTATAACCCTTGCTATCATTATCTATAACATAGACACCAGCATCACCGTCTGGATTAAGTTCATTATTTCCCGTTCCACCATAATATGGTCTACCGTCAGACAAGTAACGGATAGGTGGTGCTAAATCTGCATTTCTAAGGTAAATACCATTTAAATCTTTACCATAAAGAAATTCAAGTGTGAACAAGAAATTTGCAGGAAACATTTGGTCGACTGCTATGCTAGTATTCCAAACCTGAGGCCAAACAAAATTTTGGACCATAGCATTCAAATCAAATGATGTTTGAAGTATGGCATCATCTGAAGTTTTTATTTGTTCTTCAACATTCGGATAAAGATTAGGATTATTACCGGGATTTGAAATAACATTTCCTACCCATACAAAGGGTATCCGCCCAGTAAATATTCCAGTACCTCCACGCATCTGTGTAGTTCTATCTCCTGAAACATCCCAGTTAAATCCGAATCTAGGTGACCATAATGGTTTTGCACCGGGAAGATTACTCTGATCCACAGTTTCCGGATTGCCATTTTCATCCAGTAATGTTAATCCTCTTGAAAATGGATTATCTACCGGATCAGTAAGATACATTGGAATGTCAGCTCTTAAACCAAGAACAAAATTAAATTGGGGCGATACAAGAAATTCGTCCTGAACATATAATGATAATTGAGCGACCTCAATATTTTCACCCTTGAAAGGTTCAGTAGCTGGTGTGACAACAGAATTAAAATCATAGAAATTATCAGGATCCGTTGGATCGGTACGTGCATAGAAATCTTCAAGTGAGAAGAATTGTGCACCACCAATGAAATCAAGAAAATCTGGTAAGAAAAATACTCCATGTCTGAATATGTTAAAGGAATTGAAAAAATCAAAATATTCAAAAGTTGCCCCAACAGTTATTACTTCATTACCAACAAATAAACTCAGGTTGTTGGTTATCTGCAGTACATCCTGATCTAATATATTATGAATTGAGAATGGTTCATGACCAATTGTTGTGTAATTTACACCACCCTCATCAATTTGTATAGTTGGAAAAGGTGCACTGAATGGATCTCTATTATCCCTAAACTGATTATAGCTGGCAAAGAATCGATTAGCAAAAGTACCCGCGCGTGAGTTTAGCTCAACTGCAACCGAGTTTAATTTGTTGTTTATCTTGTAACCGGCATTTTGAAAAGGTAAACTAACATCGTTTGGTCCTCTGCCTCCATTACTTAATACGAATGGATGGGGGGGTAGATCTCTGCGTGCATCAAGCCGGTTGTATCTGAGAGTAAAATTATTGTTCTCGTTAATGTTCCAATCGAATTTCACAATTATTTTTTCGTTCTCTGTTTTATGTGTATAATTTTCATACTCACCTGTTTCATACCCATATACATCTCGCATTATATTTCGTATCCTCTCCATATCCTCTGCCCGAACTCTCGATTCTCCAAATTCAAGATTTCCATCTCGATCTGCGATGAAATCTGAACCTGGATCTTCTCTTCTCTCTATTTCAGCATTTACAAAGAAAAATAAAGCATTTGAAACAATCGGACCACTTGCAGAAACACCAGATTGATAATATGAAAGTTCGGGTGTTGCAACAACATCATTGCCGTCTACCTTGTTACCAACAAATGTTTCATTTCTCCCAAAACTATAAAGGCTTCCTTTCCAAGTGTTGGATCCGCTCTTCGTTACAGTATTTACACTGGCTCCGGTAAATCCGCCGCTAGTAACATTGAATGGTGCAATAGCGACCTGAACCTGTTCCACTGCATCGTAAGGAATTGGTTCGGCAGAAGTTTGTCCGCCCGGTGCAGGATCATCTAGTCCAAAGGGATTATTAAAATATGATCCGTCAACAGAAATGTTATTAAACAACCAGCTTTTTCCTCCAAAGCTGTAATTACCATCACTTCTGGGATCTAATCTGATAAGGTCTCTAGTTGTTCTTTTTATACTTGGCAGATTTTTAATTTCATCCTCAGTAATAAAAGTTTCAGCCCCTGTTCTACTACTGTTTAGTACTTGATCCTGTTCAGCTGAAACAACTACCTCGCCCAGCTCTACCGCCTCACTCTGAAGTGTGAACTCAAGTCTGAAGTTTTGACCAAGAGTAAGCTGGATATTTTCTTGTGACGCAGAATTGTATCCGATGAAAGAAACAGTTACAGTATATGGTCCGCCAATTCTGAGATTCGGTAAATTAAATAGCCCGTTATCTCTGGTAGCTGCGCCATACTGGGTCCCGCTCGGTGTATGCTCAGCAATTACATTTGCCCCGGGTAACGGATTTCCATCCGCATCTTGAACATAACCGTTAATCCCTGCAGTTGTAACTCCCTGTGCAAAAATTTGGTTTGAGTTCGTACAGACTAAAACAAAAACCAAAAAGAAAAAAAGTATAAAATTTTTATACATATGCCCTCCTCCGGGTTTAGTGATAGATAATACAACTAAATAACTGGCAACTACATTAAGTGCGATAAGTCAGCATTAATTTAGTCACAAAGTTTACATTTGAAAATATGAATTCCCTTGCTAATAACAAAGAAAAAATTAATTTAATGCAAATTTATTATAGCTCTTTAAGTTGGATGAAAAACAAATTAAACGACGAGATTGAGAGGAATGAAGCAAAAATGCTCAAAATTACAATTGTAAATTTTTCCACTTAAAGAAAAAATTGAATTGCTTTTTGAAGTGATATTTGTTCCCGAAATAGCTTGTAAAAGCTAATTTAAAAATCTAACAAACTATTAAAGCCCGAACTGTTCAGTTGTCGGGCTTTTCGTGCATCCTGCCGGGTTCGAACCTGCCTGCGGCAGGCAGGCCGGCGACCAATTGACTAAATTTCAAAAAAAATAATGATAATTAAATAATTAGTGCACCCTGCCGGGTTCGAACCGGCGACCTGCTGATTAAGAGTCAGATGCTCTACCAACTGAGCTAAGGGTGCGTTGCGAAATTAATAAAATTTGAAGGGGATTCAAAGATGTTTTGATGTGTTCGATTGGTGCGTTATTCGCAATAGTGAGTTTTCCTCACAAGACCATCTTGATAAACTAAAGTTTTGAGCCACAGTACTTACAATGGCTGGCATCTTTGTCATGACCCTCAGCAAGGCAGTTCGGACAAACCTGAGTAGTAATTTGTTTCCTGGTTGCTGAAGCAATCTCAACCGAAACAATTCCGGTTGGGACAGCTATGATCGCATAACCCATTATCATAACTATTGATGCAATAAACTGACCAAGAGGAGTCTGGGGTGAAATATCGCCGTAACCAACTGTGGTTAATGTAACTATCGCCCAGTACATGCTTACAGGGATGCTTGTGAATCCGTTTTCTGGTCCTTCCACAACGTAAATAATTGCACCGATTACTACCACCGAGGTCAAAACTGCAAAAAGGAAAACTGCTATTTTTGCCCGGCTCGCTTTTAAAGCCTCAACTAAAATATTAGACTGCGTAAGCAAGTTGGTAAGTTTAAAGACCCTGAATACGCGAAGAAGCCTTAGTATTCTTATCGCCAATAGGTACTGGCTGCCTACAATAACCAGGCTTAGATATGTTGGTGCTATTGAAAGGAAATCAATAATTCCATAAAAACTAAAAATATACCTCAACGGTTTGTTGACACTGATTATACGGAACAAATACTCAATTGTGAACAAGATTGTAAAGCCCCATTCTAACGCATAAAATATTTGTCCGTAATCATTTTTTAATTCTTCAATACTCTCTAAGAAAACAACGGTAACGCTTAGAAGAATAGCAAAAATTAATAATACATCGAAAAGTTTACCGGGGGGGGTATCAGCCTCAAAAATCACTTCATATATTTTAGTTCGCCACGGTTTGGTCTTGCCAACCGGTTTTTGATTTTGCATTTTCAATCAGGTTTAATTACAGATTTAATATTACAATTATTAACATAATAATAAATATTATTATAAGATTACAAATGTTATATTTGCCTTTCACAAATAACTGTTGCTTAATACTAACTGTTTTGATAAATGAAGAAATTTGCACCATTTTTTGTAATACTCGCTGCAAGCTTATGGGCGGTAGACGGAATTGTACTTCGTCCTTCGTTATACAACTTACCTGTTACTCTTGTTGTATTTATTGAAAGCACGATTGTAGCACTTCTCCTCACCCC
>JBATTD010000606.1:0-1907 GCA_049670345.1 Ignavibacteriaceae bacterium | reverse complement strand
ACTCTGCACGGAGTTTAGGTTTTGCACAGACTGGCGTTGCTACTTTGAACCAGGGTTTTGTTGAAATATTAAATCCTGCAAGTTGGGCTTCATTACAATTAACAAGAATCGAATTCAGTCTGGTGTTAAATGGTGTTCAACTTAGTGATAATTCAAATTCTGCGCTTTATACTGATGGTGAATTTAAAGGGTTCACGTTTGCATTTCCAATCAGTAAGAAACTCGGGATAGGATTTGCTTCCGGTTTATTACCGTACAGTAGAATAAGTTATAATGTGGTTCAATCAAACACAGCTGATGAAACACACAGCAGCAATTACACCGAAACTTACGAAGGAGATGGGGGATTATCCAAATTGTTTATGGGTGCAAGCGTAAAAATTCCTTTCGATTGGATTTTTGGCGCTACACTTGAATACTATTTTGGCAAAAGAACTTATTCTTCTACTATTAATTTTGATGATCAATCTTTTCTTCCTGCCGAGTATGAATTGGACTATCGCTCGACAGGGTTTGGAACAACTGTTGGTTTGATTTCTCAAAACTTTGCAAGTTTGTTTAATTCAGAATCAATTTCTAATTTAAGATTAGGTGTTTCTGTTAATCTTTTATCGGATTTAGATACTGATACATCGTTAACCATAAATCCGACAAACGTTGCCGATACGATTTTTTCCGGCAAGACCCAAATGAGTGTGCCAATGAGAATTACGGCTGGATTAACCCTACAATTAAGTAATGCTTATTCATTTAACCTGGATTATATCTATCAGCCGTGGAGTGAATATTCGGTAGCTGGTGTTACTTCTTCTTTTTTGAGAGATGTTAATAAAATTGGTTTGGGGTTTGAATACAAACCTGTAGCCATTTTTGGGAGAACAAGTTGGGAACTAATCATGTGGAGAGCAGGTGTAAGTTATGAACAAACACAGTACATAATTAATGGAACAGGTATTAACCAAATCTCTGTATTTGCAGGATTAACCTTACCGTTGGGTTTTGGAGATTCCCTGGATCTCGGCCTTGAATTTTCTCAAAGAGGCACATTAGAAACAAATTTAATTGAGGAAAACTTTTTTAGGATAAATATTGGAATAAGTTTTGGCGAACTTTGGTTTCAAAGAGCAGAAAAATAATTTATAATAACATTGAGGATAAAGTCTTGAAAAATAATAATAAAATTTTTGTAGCAATATTATTCGTTATCTTATTCTCTACATCGAAAATTTATTCTAATAACTTCGTTAGTAAACCAGTTGATTGTGATTCTCTCGAAGTACTTAAATTATATAGTCTTTTCTCAGAGTATCATAAAAATAAAGATTTTGCTAGTGCTCTGCCTTATGGCTGGCAGGTATTAGAATGTGATGCGCATAAATTTAGAAAGTGGATCTATTATAAAATGGAAGATGGTTTATGGTATCTTCATGATTCTACCGATGTTTCACCCGAGATAAACGAAAGTATTGAAGACACAATAATCTATTTATACGATTTAGCAATTGAACATTTCCCCGAAGAAAAAGCATACTTCGAATCACATAAAGCGTTTATACTAGAAGGATGGTTAGAAGCACCGGATGAAGAAATAATTGCCGAATATGAAAAAGCTATTAAAGATGATAAAGATATGTCATCTTATTATTATAACCGGCTAGGTAAGCTTTATAAAAAAAATATGACGGATGAAAATGATTATAAAACTAAAGCGTTGGACTTATATACTTATCTGCAGAACCGTGAACCGGACGATCCACTTTGGCCTCAAGAACTTGTAGAGTTGGTTGATAATATAGGTCAGTTGGTTGAATTAAGAAAAAGGAACTGGCTTAATGATAAAGAAAATCTCAGTAAAGCATGGGATTTTGTTCAAATAGCTATGAAAGCTGAAAATTATCCGGAAGCAA
>JBATTD010000605.1:0-4105 GCA_049670345.1 Ignavibacteriaceae bacterium | reverse complement strand
GAAAGTTAGTGCATCAAGCTCTTTACAAGGGATGCACCAATCGGCATAAAAATCGATTATCACACCGGCGTTACTAATTTCAGAAATGGATTCTTCAGAGTATGGCTGCCAGGCAATATTCTTAGTATCAGAAGGAATTAATGTATACACAGCAATGCTAATTATCAAAAGAGAAAATATTGTTTTAAATATTCGGAATCCCTTAACATTTTTTGCCTTCTTCTCAAAGAATAAAATGTAAACTCCTGCGATTATCATATATGCAGGAAGAACAAAACCGGCAATACCCTTTGGTATTAATGGTAGTATAAAATAGATAGCCATACCAACAAGAATTAGACCAAATACGTGTTCAACACCAATCATCCACTCACCTGCCCTCGGTAGACTTTTAATCTTACCTGAAAATATTGCAAGAAAAAGGTAAGGTGTACCTAAACCCAGAGCAAGAACAAAAAACATAACAAAACCGTAAATTGGATCCTGTTTTATTGCAACGTGTGTAACAAGACCAAGAACAAAAGGACCGATACATGGTGCAGCAACAATACCAAGAGTTAAACCCATGAAGAAAGCACCATACATACCGCCCTTAGCACCGCCTGCTTTTGCCACTAACGAATCAGGAAGTTTGAATTCGTAAACACCGAACATACTTAAGGAAAGAGCAATCAGTATTAAAGCCACAGCAATAATTATAATCGGATTTTGTAATAGAGCCCCAAAAAGTGCACCAGTAAGAGAAGTTACAACGCCTATAGCTGAGTAGGTTACAGCTAAACCAAGGACAAACAAGATTCCCATCATGATTAATCTTTTTGTACTGCCTTCACTTTGGCCACCGAAGAATCCTATTGTAATCGGAATCAAAGGATATACACATGGTGTAAGATTCAAAGCTAAACCACCGATAAAAACGAAAATCAGTCCTATTAATATTCCATTTTCTTCTAATACTTTAGTAATATCATCTGAAGAACCATTGTTATCACTTGTAAAGGTTTGTGTAAAATTTAATTCAATATTATCAAACACTTCCTGATTAATCCTATTTACAACATCTTTTTTATCTGCAATTTGAACTAATAATGTATCAGTAACTAAAGTTGGAGCAAGACAGCTTTGATTATTGCATGCTTGATATTCTACCGTAACAACTAAGGGATATTTGCCAGGTGATAAATTATCTGCAGCTTTTACCAAAGCACCAAAATAAACTTTACCTTCCCATACCGACAGCGGAGTATCCGAAAAGTCTAATTTAATATCGTGTGCTTCGGGATAAACTAGCTTTAATAATTTAAAATTGATAGTATCATCTATCATAACAGTGGTTGGAATTAAATATTCATCTTTTGGATTTTGAGAATTTATGTGCCAGGTTTTCTCAACATCAGCTTCAATAGCTATTTTGAATTCGCCGGCAGGATAAGTTTTATCAAACGATTGATAAGCTTTAATCTTTACAATTTCATTCTGCAAACCGAATTGAGAAAAAGCAGGTTTTGTAAAAATGATAATTGCTATAACGAGTATAAAGAGTTTTATGCATTTCATGTGATTATACCTGTCCGCCTCAGGCGGAATTATAAAATAAGGTCATATGGAACTCGTCCCGCCCCGGCGGGACTCGTTTCATATTATCAATTGTGTTTGTTATTTGAGTTAATTACGCCAGCCCTGAACAATCGGGAATCTTCTACCGTATCCAAATGCTTTTCTGGAAACTTTAATTGCGGGTGGTGCCTGATATCTTTTAAATTCGTTCATGTCAACCAATCTTAAAACTTTTTTAACAATTTTTTCATCACCAATAGCCGAAGTGATTTGGCTGAATTCTTTATTTTCTTCTAAATACATTCTTAATATTCTATCGAGCAGTTCGTAAGGCGGAAGAAAATCCTGGTCTGTTTGATTTGGTTTTAGCTCAGCAGATGGTTTTTTCAGAATAATCTCGTTGGGAATCATCTCTTCCTCCCGATTAATATACTTTACAATTCTGTAAACATCTGTTTTATAAACATCCGCCAACACTGCAAGTCCGCCATTCATATCTCCGTAGAGCGTACAGTATCCAACAGCCAATTCTGATTTATTTCCTGTTGACAAAAGTAAATAATTATCATTATTTGCAAAAGCCATTAAATATACTCCACGTATTCTCGCCTGCAGGTTTTCTTCGGTTAAACCGTTCAAATTATTTTTAAAAGATGGAAGCAACATATCGATTACCTTATCTACTGCAGGTTGAATTGAGATATTGTTTTTAGAAACATTAAGATTACCAATAAGTTTTTCAGAATCAGTTACGCTTCCTTTGCTTGAATACTTTGATGGCATCATTACAACATGCACATTTTCATTACCGAGTGCCATCACAGCTATGTAAGTTACAAGTGCAGAATCCAATCCACCACTTAAACCAACAACTGCCTTTTTAAATTTTAACTTTTCACAATACTCTTTTACACCATAAATAAGTGAAGAAAGAACTTCTTCTTCAAATGTTCCTTCCGTTTTTATATTTAAAGATTTTTTTAATGATGTATCGTAAATGAAAAAATCTTCTTCATAATTTTTTCCTAATTCAACTAAATTTCCTTTTTCATTAAAACACATGCTTGCCCCGTCAAAAATAAGGTCGGTTTGCGCACCTGCACAGCATACATATGCTAAAGGCACGTTATCTTTTTTACAAACAAGCGACAACATTTCACGTCTTTGTTCTCTTTTACCGTACGAGTAAGGGCTTGCAGAAATGTTTATAAGAAGTGTAGCTCCCCTATCGATCATTTTTTTTATCGGGTCTTCCGAATATCGTCTTCGGTACCAGTAATCTTCATCGTTCCAGATATCTTCACAAACAGAGATGCCCAATTTTTCTCCTTTGAACTCAAATACATCAACACTTTTAGCCGGTTCATAATATCTCATTTCATCAAACACATCATAATTAGGAATTAATGATTTGTTTTGAATGAATTGAACTTTTCCCCCGAAACAAAGAAGTGCAGAATTATGAATGTTGGTTCCAATCAAATCCTCGTCCTCTGTTATCGCGCCAAATATTAACCCAACATCATTGGTTGCTTTTGCAATTTCTAATATTTGATCCTTAACGGCTTCACGGAATTCCGATTTTTCAACCAGATCTCTGGGCGGGTATCCTACGAGGGATAGTTCGGGGCAAATTACAAGATCGGCACCTGCTTTAACTCCCTTTTTGTAACCATTTATAATCTTATTTTTATTAAAATCTAAATTGCCAATTATGGAATTTAACTGGCAAAGTGCGATCTTCATATTTGTACGTTTGGCATTGGTTTTTCAATTTTGAAAAAAATTAAAAGGGATATTTTCAACATTGGCAAAAGTTCTCGAAAATTTTAGAATAAAATATAAGAATATTTAGTTCAAAATTAGTAAAGAATGTGTTTTTATCTAAATATTTTTTATTTGTACTTTAATTTCAGCTTTAGTAAGTTTTTTTCAAATATCAGATTATCTTTAATTTCAGCATCTTAAATGATAATATTAGAAAATTGTTAGTAAGAGTGCGCAATTTCAATTATATTAATATTCGATACTAAGAATGTAAGATAAAATTAACACTGCCATCACAAAAAATATTGCAGAATATGGCAGGTAATTTGCATTTGCTTTATCATAAATTATAAAATTAAGAGAAAGCAGCACTTATGTTGGAGATAAGAGGCCACGCGAGAGGCGGTCAGGGAATGGTTACCGCATTTGAAATTCTTGCAAAAATCTTCAGTCAATCAGGTGAGTATCAAGTACAAGCATTTCCCGCATTTGGTGTTGAACGAACCGGCGCACCTATTCAAGCATTTTTACGAATTGCAAAACACGAAATTTTAAACCGAAGTAATATTTATCATCCACACTTTGTTGTTGTATTTGATGAAACTTTGATTGAAATGGTTCCTGTGTTTGACGGGCTTAGAAAAAACGGAGCAATTCTTTTAAACACTGAAAGAAGTCTAAAAGATTTTGCAGGAAAAACTGATACCGTTTATACTATTCCTGCAACAAATATTTCTTTGGAAAAAGGATTGGGCAGCAAATCACTTCCGATTGTAAACGC
>JBATTD010000604.1:0-2138 GCA_049670345.1 Ignavibacteriaceae bacterium | reverse complement strand
CAATTATTCAATTGAGTTTCAAGCCACCCCGATTGAACGGAGGGATGTTTATAACCATCCGGTTCTATTGTGCAGCTATTAACTGAAAAGAAGTGAACATTTCCCCAAACGAAATCGTAGTATCGCTCATTTCCAGTGGTGCCTGAATAGGGAAATAAATCAAAGTAATCCAGGTAAGGTTGTAAATAAATTAAATCATCTAGATTATGATGATCATGATTTCCGGGTGAAGGAAAAAATCTATTTGTATCGGCACCAGAACCGTATGAGCCTATGTACGGAAAAATAAATTCATGAAAGTATTGCCCGATATTTTCATCAATAGTTGACCATAATCCTTCGTTATAATTGTTATCACCAAGTGTAATTATAAAATCTGGGTTCCAGCTTTTTACAAGATTGGCAACAGCTAACTCATCGCTACCGGAATCCCCATAATCTCCAATCGAGGCAAATTTTTGAGCAAGAAGACTAGAACAAGATAATAATAAAATTAATATTGTTTTCACAAACCATCCTCCAAATAAACCTGGCAAACACTTTTGGTGAACTGAAAAGAAGAATACTGTCCTCTTAATCAATACAATCCATTACAATATTTTTGCTTAATGTATATAAATAATATTGTAAGTCCTGGATATTCTAAGTGTTATAATGATTAACCAACATTGATGTTAGAATGTAAAAATCTCTTGTTTCAGAAGCAATGCAATTTCCAATAATTTCCATTTATGATTGACAAATATTCAACTCTTTATGATTGGCAACCAAAAAACCCCTGCTTAGTTAATAAGCAGGGGATTAAGTAAATAAAATAAATTGTTAAACTACTTCATCAACACCATCCCTGCCTACATTAAAACTTTGGCAGGTAAATTCTTTGTTCCATAAATTATTTTAACAATATCATTTTTTTAGTTTCAATAAAATTTCCTGCTTTCAATTGGTAGAAATATACTCCACTTGTCAGACCTTGCCTGCCGGCAGGCAGGTTCCGGACTTCGCCGGAATGACTGTTGAACTCAACTTCATAATCTCCTGCGGGTAATATTTCATTAACAAGTGTTGCAATTTCACTACCCAGGACATCATACACCTTTAATGCAACCAAAGACCCTTCGACTCCGCTCAGGGTGACAGGAATTGTAAATCTGATTGTTGTTGTTGGGTTAAACGGGTTGGGGTAATTTTGTGATAAAGAATATTCTGTTGGAATGTTATTATTCTGTGCTTCAACTGATGAAACAAATTCATTAACAGCACCCGGCGTTCCATGTTCTATCGATACACCCCAGTTTTCAACAAGTGAATTATCCAAATTCGGATTGAGAAGAGAAAGTGTCGGTCCCTCTCCGTCGGGTTCAATGGGCCATGGTGCTTCATTATCGTACGTTAAAGCATCCACAAGTTCCATATCGCTGTTATACATTCTTACCAATTCTCCGCCGCCGCTTAATCCAAATCCCAGATCACCCATGTAGTAATTTACATTTGGGAAGAAAGATTTAAATGCGGAAGTATCACGGCAAATTATTAAGTATCCTCCGGTAGGGATTATTGTTCCAGCCGGAAAAGTATAAAACGGTGTATCATCTTCATCTTTAAAAATCCAGCCCGACATATCGATATCCGAACCATAATTGTTATAAAGCTCCACCCAGTCATCAGGATCAAAATTAGATGCTGAGTTATAATTTATTTCGTTAATCACTATCGAGCTGCTTCCACCGCTATCAACTTCAAAAATTGCTGTTGCGGTAATATCGCCCTCTAATATTACCGTAACAGTTTGTGAATCAGCATTTGCAATTCCCGTCCATCCAACAAAACGGTAACCGGGATTTGGAATAGCTTTTATCGGAAGAGGTGTATCGTTAAAATAGTTTCCTATCCAGGGAAAAGAAGAGACCTTAAGCTTATTGATTTTAATTTTTCCCCCATTTTCCGGCGAGGTGTTTAACATAACATTACTCGTTCCGCTTAAATTAAAATAATCTATATAATATTGCGTTAAAGGAGCATGTCGATTTTCTGCAAACTCAATAATATCAGCTACATCAGATTGCCAGTTACTTAACGATCTTCCCCATCTTGTAAGATGGCGGGGGATATTCTGTTCTATTTCAGTTTTCATACTG
>JBATTD010000603.1:0-2441 GCA_049670345.1 Ignavibacteriaceae bacterium | reverse complement strand
TCTTGATTTGATAGCTAATTTTTCATCCTCAGTATTTCCCTCTTCTATAGCATCAAGGATTTCATCGGTTACATCTTTAAAATAAACAGTTTGTTCTACAAACAAACCTGGAACAGGTCTTTCATCTTCGAGAGTGTAAGAAATAAATCCATTCTTATGAAGTTCCTCGCCTTCCTGCGTAACCTTTGTTATATTTTGTCTTGCACAATGATGATTTGTCATTATAAGCCCATCTTCAGAAACAAAAGAAGCGCTGCAATAAGTTGCAAATTTTAATGCCGCCATTCTTACATGATCAAACCAATCTTCATCGGGAGTAAATCCGTATTCTTCTTCAAAATAATTGATGGGTGGATATTCAAAGGTCCACATTTTGCCCGTATCAAATTTTCCTGCCTTAATAGTATCAAGATCGATCCAGCTGCTGCTGCCTTGAGCATTTGTTGTTGTAACAATTCCAATTACTATAAACAGGGAAAGTAATAACTTCTTCATATTAAGTGTGCCTCTATTATTTTAAACAAATTACTAATCAAATATTCAGATGAAGATTCGATATAAAAAAGAACCAATTATTATTTAAGCTCATAAAAAATGGATGATTTAATAAGTAATACGAGGATCCCGAATTGATCTCACATAAACTAAATGTAAGAATGGGTATTCCCCTGCAACCCAATTTTTCAAACATATTTACCGGATTATATATAGCTATCCAATGTAATAATATGTCCGAACTCAAAAGAAATCAGCCAAGGATGCAATATTTAAATATATGATTCCGGCTGATAAAGCGGTTCAATTTCCCATTCATCTTCAATAGTACCAATGCAGTGCGAACACTTGGGTACATTGAAAACTACTTTTTCTTCACTGGGAGCTGCCCTTACAAAATTCAATATAGTTCTACAACTTGAACATTGAACAACGTGTGATGTTGTAGTTTTTGTGCTGCATTCAGGACAAATGAAACCCAAATCTCCCGGGGATTCCTCAGGATTCACAAGGAAAATTGAGTTACATTTAGAATTATTGCATTTAGCGAAGTGCCACTTTATAGTATCAGTATTTCCGATAACTCTCTCCACAATTATTTTGTATATACAATGTAAATAGTAATTACTTAAAAATCCAATGAAAAATAAATCTCTTATTTGGTTTTTTCTCAATCGAGCTATGATTATTTTTGAATTCTAAATTTTTCAGATAACAAAAATATTACCTTTTGTACTATAGAAAAATACATTTCGTAGTACATGAATAATATATCAATAAAATTTCATTTTTTACCAGGAGTTTAATTTATGGCGAGAATTAGTGGATTTAAAGCATACGATATCCGGGGGAAAGTCCCGGGTGAACTAAATACAGATTTAGCATATAAAATTGGCCGTGTTTATTCAAAACATGTTAGGGCAAATAAGATTGTGGTAGGACGCGATGTACGGAAATCATCCGATGAAATTTCTGAAGCATTGATAAGAGGAATAAACGACAGTGGAGCCAATGTAATTGATATCGGATTATGCGGAACTGAAATGGTTTACTTTGCCACGCCGCATTTTGATGCAGATGGTGGTATAATGATAACCGCAAGCCACAACCCGCCGGAATATAACGGAATGAAATTCGTAAAAAGGGATTCTGTTCCGGTTGGTTATGATTCCGGTTTGAATGAAGTTGAACAAATGATAATTAATAATAATCTTGGAGATGTTAGTGAAAAAAAGGGGACAGTAAGAGTGGAAGATGTGATGGGCGTATTTATAGAAAACCTTAACCAGTTTTACGATTCTGCAAAAATAGATAGTATAAAAGTTGTTGTTAATGGCGGTAACGGTTGTGTAGGCGCCGCTTTGGATGCAATTGAAGATAAACTTCCGATTGAAATGATAAAGGTTTTCACAGATCCCGATTCCGATTTCCCGAATGGAGTTCCAAATCCATTATTACCGGAGAACCGGAAACCTACCATTGAAGCTGTAATAAAAAACGAAGCTAACCTTGGAGTTGCGTGGGATGGTGATTACGACCGATGCTTCTTTTTTGATGAAAAGGGAAATTTTATTGAAGGATATTATATTGTAGGATTGCTTGCCAAATCAATTCTAAAAAATCATCCGGAGGAAAATATTGTGCACGACCCGCGCCTTGTCTGGAACACTTTAGACATTGTTAAAAAAGCCGGAGGTAATGCTGTAGTATCAAAAAGCGGGCACGCATACATAAAGGAAAAAATGAGAGAAGTGAATGCAATATACGGCGGCGAAATGTCTGCACATCATTACTTTAGAGATAACGCTTATTCGGACAGCGGGATGATACCATTTTTGTTAGTGCTTCAGTTGATGAGCGAAGAGAAGAAAAAACTCTCCGAACTTGTAGAAGAAATGATAACTGCTTATCCCTGTTCAGGTGAGATAAACTCAACGATTGAAGAC
>JBATTD010000602.1:0-1685 GCA_049670345.1 Ignavibacteriaceae bacterium | reverse complement strand
AACAATGCCTTGCTCGATAGTTCAGAAATATTCAAAGAGACTATCGACACTGTAGATTTTGGAGAAGTAAAGGTTTTCAATATTGTTGGTCATAATAACTGGACAATAGGAAAAAATAAAGTAACAGTAGGTCCTCCACCACTTTATTGGACTACAATTGAAGATGAAAGAAACCTGAATGGTGATTACACCGTGCCTGTAAGAAGTGCTGAACTTATTAATAACCAGGTATTTGAACATACTTATTACATTCCGAACATACAACATAGTGCGTTACCTTCCGGTCAGCCGACTCTTGAAATACTGTTGGGAATATTTAGTGATCCACCAGTAATTTACTTTCCTCAATATGCCGATCCTCCGCCTAGCTATGCATTGGTAACAAATGTAAAAAATGATCTTGAGATTCTGAATTCATTTTATCTCTCTCAGAATTTTCCGAACCCTTTTAATCCAATTACAACTATACGATACCGGCTGCCTGTTTCTGGAAAGGTAACATTAAAATTATATGATGTTTTAGGTAATGAAATTGCAAATCTTGTTAACGAAGAAAAATCTGTGGGTGTATACGAAATAACCTTCTACGCGGGAAACCTGCCAAGCGGAGCTTATTTCTATCAACTTAGAACAGAAAAATTTGTAGAAACTAAGAAGATGATATTGATGAAATAACAAATTTAACTAGGACCTAATGGAGGTTGGCTCATTTTATTTTTAGGAGTTAGTATGAAATTCTTGCATATAATTGCTTTAATAATATTCTCATCTTCATTTATTCAAAGCCATGAGATAGGTATAGATTTTAATATTGGTTATACAAATCTGAACATGGAACAAGTAAATCAATATTTAAACAATTCTGAATCAGTTGATCTTGAAAGTTTGTTAATAATTCCTAATCAATGGAATCCGATTGGAGCCAGTTTAATTTATGAATTAGGAGTATCAGCAAAATTATCTCAATTTGTTGTTCGGCTTTCAGGAAACTATTTATCAACAAACGGATCTTGGGAGTCACGTGATACAATAAAATATATAAACCACGATATTGATGTTTCAACAGTTGAAATATTAGCTTCCGCCGGATACAATATCCCTATTTACAAAACTGCCAGTATATTATTAGAAGGAGGAATAGGATATGGTTTTGCTTCGTCTGAAATTACATACATTACAAGATCATATCGATTCCATAATGAATTAGAAAATATTAAGCATAACGTAAGCAGTGGATACTTAGCAGGCAGATTACGTGGAGGATTTGAAGCAAAGCTTAAATGGTTGATGCTTCGTATTGTAATTGGTTACAGGTTTGCAAACTCCGTTGTATTAACATGTGATAGCATTATCAATGGAGAAAAAAAAGAAAATCAGCCGGTTATAGATAACAATGGTAACGAACTAGTATTTGATTTTTCAGGGATTTATTATGCCTGGGGAATTACGGTATTACTATAAGAGTATATAGAATAATGTATAAAAAAGTTTTTATAAGTTTTATACTAATTACTTTTATTAATTTAATAGCGGGGTGTTATTCTTTTCAGCCTGTTACTGTTAACGAATACAAACAGATTGAGGAAGAAGATCGTAAACAAAATGAAATCTATGTACTTGAAAAGGATTTACAAGAATATCATTTTTCCGATTCAAATTTTTACATTGAGAATGATACATTGTTT
>JBATTD010000601.1:0-11293 GCA_049670345.1 Ignavibacteriaceae bacterium | reverse complement strand
ACCTTAAAGAGGGATATCAACCAAGATTTGCTTTGGGCGTTAGTTTCTTTACGCTATTAAAAATTCTACAATCAGTGGAATTAATCCCATCGCAAGATAAAGTTGTTAACGAAATAACTTTGTTGTGGAAGAATAAAGGAATTGAATATTCAGGTGAAGAAAATATTGCTATAAAATATGCGGAAGAATTAATAGGCTTCATTCCGTTAATATATTCTTCTGCATACTTTGAAGCGATTGGTTACCGTCTTAAATCTCAGTTCAATGAAAATTCAAAATTGCATGCATTTAGTAATGTTATTCCCGAGTTAAACCATAATGAAATCATTGGTTGGGAAACATTTCAGGAAAAACAGCTAAAAGCAAAGTTGATAAATATTTTAGATACGGACTATCATCCGCAAATTATGAAAAGATTTAAATTGACAGAAGAACTCGCACAGAAAAGCGGTGTGGATATTATCCTACTTAAAAGCAATGAAAAAAATATTAAGGTACGAATAATGGATTTGATTTTTTTAGGTGATTGGATAACTTATTATCTAGCTGTATTGAGGGGTTTTGATCCTTCGGAAATAGACTATATACATGAGCTAAAACAGCGCCTGGCTTAATTTGTTGGTTGTTAATCAATAACTCTTAGCCGCACAAAATATTTAAGTCATAATTCATCCATAAATAATTGTGATCTTTACTCGTTTTTCTAAATATTTTTTCTTATTCATTCTCCTTTATACACAGGTAGTCTCAGCTCAATATTTCTTTTTCGGCAGAAACAAAGTTCATTACGAGGACTTTGATTGGAAAGTAATGCGTACCGACCACTTCGATATTTTCTATTACGGTGAAATGCAGAACATTGCGGAGATTGGGGCATACTACGCCGAACAGGTTTATGACGAATTAAAAGTGGAAATGAATAATGTTGTAACGCGCAGAGTTCCGCTTATTTTTTATAACACTTCTTTAGAATTCCAGCAAACGAATACCACTCCTGGATTGCTGCCCGAAGGTGTTGGCGGCTTTTTTGAATTTATGAAGGGAAGAGTTGTATTGCCTTCAACCGGTTCGCTTAAGGATTTTAAACACGTAATAAGACACGAACTTGTACACGTTTTTATGACGAACAAAGTTTACCGTGTTTTACGCGATCACAAATTACCTACTAACCGGATGCCTCCTTTATGGTTTGTTGAGGGTCTTGCGGAATATTTATCTACTGATATAGATTCACAGGCAGAAATGGTGATTAGAGATGCCGTAATCAATAATTATCTTGTAAGCATTAAAGATATATTCAGGATATTTGGTTCTTTTTTAATGTATAAAGAAGGACAAAGTTTCCTGGAATTTGCCGGTGAAAAATATGGTAAGCAGCGTGTGCTGGATATTCTTGAAAATATTTGGACAAACAGTACATTTAGCCGTGTGTTAGAATATACGTTTAGAAAAAATCTTGAAGATTTAGATGCAGAGTGGCAGTATTATTTAAAGCAAAAATATTATCCTTTATTAGAAAAAAATCTGCCTCCTTCAATTGGTGCAACTAAAATTACTAAGGTAGGGTTTAATTTTTCTCCCGTTAGTTTTACAATCGACAGCATTAAATTTATTTACTTCATTTCTAACCGTGACGGCTATTCATCTCTTTACAGGATGCCGTTTACTCCTGATAATACACCTCTGGATGATCCATCAATTGTTTTACGAGGAGAGAAGGATGAAGAGTTTGAAGCATTTCATCTATTTCAATCATCTATGGATGTCTCGTCGGAAGGTCTTATAGCATTTGTTACAAAAAAGGGAGGCACGGATGCCATTCATTTCTTTTCAATTTACCGGAACGAGATTGTTAAGAGATTCCAGGATCATGATTTAGTAAATGTTATATCACCCAAGTTTTCTGATAACGGCAACAGGGTAGTTTTCCATGCTGTTGATAGAAAAGGTTTTATGGATTTATACATTTATGATCTTTTAGATGATAGACTTTACCGTATAACCAACGATTACTACGATGATAGAGATCCCTCATTTGGTTTAAATGACAGGCAAATAATTTTTACTTCCGATAGATCCGGAGGAAAGTTTGAGAATAAGTATAACCTTTTCTCAATCAATCTCGACACTTATGAAATTGAATATATAACTTACTTAGATGCGCATAACTACTCACCAATTCTTTCGCCAGATAAGAAGAAATTATTATTTACCTCCGAGTTAGACGGTGTAAGAAATATTTGGGAAATAAAAATTGAAGAAAACCAATTCGATAAAGAAATTAAAAGAATTACAAGATTTATTACCAGTGTTTTTACTCCTGCTTATTTAGATTCCTCTTCAATTGCATTTTCGGGCTTTGAGAATTTCTCCATTAACTTTTATGTGATAAACGATTATCTAACAGCGTTAGATTCTGCTGAAGTAATATCCATGGATATGGATTATACAAAAGGTAAATGGATGGCAAATCAAATACAGCTTCCTTCTGAAAGAAAAAAAGTTGAGTACGAAAAACAGTACTCTCTTGATTTTGCACAAAGTGTTGTTACAACCGATCCAATTTTTGGAACAAGAGGGGGAGCAGTTTTATCTTTAAGTGATTTACTCGGTGATGACCGCTATTATCTTTTAATTTATAATTCAGCAAACGTGCAAAGCGATTTTTTAAGAAGCTTTAACATAATATTACAAAGAGCAAACCTTGGAAAAAGAGTGAACTATGGTTATGGTGTTTTTCACTTAAGCGGAAGAAGATATGATTTAAGAGATCCGGATGAATTCTTTTATGAAAGATCTTTCGGAGGCTCTTTCGTATTGAGCTATCCTGTTTCAAAATTTCAGAGACTGGAAACATCTATAACACTTGCAAATTCAGATAAAGAAATTGTTACCGGTGTTATTGAAAGAAAAGCATTGCTGGCTATAAATACCATCGCTTATGTTCACGATAATTCACTGTGGGGACCAACAGGTCCGTTAGCAGGAAGTAGAGGTATTCTGCTTCTTGGTTACACTTCCGATATTAAATTCAGTAATGTTAATTATTTTTCTTTCGTTGCGGATTACAGGTATTATGCACGAGTTGCCTTAACAACTTTGTTCGCCTTCAGAGTTGCATTATTTTATAATGAGGGAAAAGAAGCAAGGAGATACGTAATTGGCGGAAGCTGGGACCTTAGGGGTTATAGAAGGTTTTCGATAAGGGGTGAGAAGATATGGTTCTCTTCGGTAGAATTTCGTTTTCCTTTGATCGATCAATTACTAATAAAATTTCCTATTCTTAATTTAGGATTCGGCGGTATAAGAGGAGCGTTCTTTTTTGATGTTGGAGGTGCATGGGATAACAGATACAGAGAAACTCTCGGTGCAATAGGAACAGGAATAAGAGTGAATGTTTTTGGAGTGTTTACTTTAAGATACGATATCGGGAAAAAAATAGAAGATAATTTTACCCGGTTTCAACCGGGTTTGTTTTACCAATTTTTCTTTGGATGGGACTTCTGATTAAAAAAATATTAATTATCGCATCTATGATCGTTTTTCTTTTTGGTTGCGGAAAATCGCTCATTAAAATTGCTGCAAGGTTAGACAGTAATCCGTATCCGATGTTTGGAAGAACATCTGCCAGGAATTTCTATGTGCCGGTAACAGTTTCTGATTCACTGGCCCTTAATTGGGAGAATGACGTTCACGGAAGTTTTACTAATTCTTCTGTTACTATTTATGATGAGTATGTTTTTACAAGTGATCTTGGCGGTAGAATATATGTGTTTGATATTCATGACGGATCAAAAGTTGGTATGTTAAAAAGTAAAGATGCAATCTATTCAGCACCGCTGATTTTTAATTCATTGGTTGTGTATGCCGTAGCCGAAGAGAAATATAATCTGAGCGAATTAATCATTTATAATTATAAAACCGGTAATGAAATATATTACGAGGAAATTTACAGCCGTGTTTTATCTGAAATGATTGCTCTTGAAGACGGAATAATATTTTTAACTGAAAGCGGAAGGTTAAACAGGTATGATCTTTCGGGAAAATCAATATGGCAAACCGAAACAGATGTAACAACACGATGCTCACCGGCGTTGAAAAATGGGATAATAATTTTTGGTAATGATGATGGGGAAGTAATAACAGTAGATTTGGAAGACGGGGAAATAATCAATCGGAACTCAATTGGTGGTATTTTCACGGGTTCGCCAACAATTGATGAGAATGTTGCTTACATGTCTAACAATAACGGAATAATCTATGCAATTGATTTAAACAGTACTGAAATAATTTGGGAACACGATACAGGCGCAAGACTAATCATGTCTCCCGCAGTAGATGATAAAAATGTCATTATCGGAAATTTAAGCGGCTCTCTTCTCTCACTTGATAAATTAAATGGTAAAGCAAATTGGGGACAGCAGTATAAAGGAGTATTCAATGCTACTCCGCTTCTTACAAATTACCGGATAATTATTCCCGATCTTTTTCGTTCATTATATATTATCGATAAAAGCACCGGCATCCCGAACAAAATTTATTTACTTGAAGGAAGAGCAAAACTTTCACCCGTTTATTTTGATGGTATTTTATTTATTGGATTTGACAGAGGCATTTTAAGGGCGTATGATTTTGTTTATTAAAATATTTTTTGCACTTGTGATTTTTGTTTTTGCGGATGTGTATTCGCAAGATTGTGAAGTTCATCTAACAATAATAAGCGATATTGAAAATGTTAATATATTTATTGATGACTCACTTGCGGGAACGGGAAAAAATATTAATGCTATCTTATCAAAAGGGCGGCACAAAATTTTTGCTCTCGAAAATAGTGACAGGTGGGTGTCTAAAACATTTATTGATTCTCTAAATATAACTGATTGTAATGATATAACACTTCAATACAATTTTAGTGATAAAGTGCTGTTGAATACCGAACCGCAGGATGTTTATGTGTTCAGTAATGATTCACTGATAGGTTATACCCCGCTTTTAATTCCAATGGAATTAAATAACATCCGCTTAGAAAAAAATGGTTTTGAAAGTAAGATAATCGGTTATTCTGATTTTGGAATTAATAAACCGGTTAAACTCAATTATGTTGGCGAATATGATGACGGCAACTTTTTTGATAAAACACTTTTCAAGATATTAATAGGTACAATGGTTGCATTGGGAGCAACTACCGCTTACTTAAAATTAGAAGCAGATGATAAATTTGCCGAATACAAGATAACGGGAGATCCTGCCTTACTCGAACAGACAAACAGGTTGGATACATTGAGTGCTGTTACATTTGTCGCGCTCCAAATAAATTTTGGTGCAATCATATACTTCTTTCTTGTGGATTGACAAACACTTTCCATATTTTAAAACTCCATTAAATATTTCATTCTTATCAAATGTTAACCGTACTTCATGCACTTAATAAATCAACCGATTACCTTGAAAAAAAAGGTATTGAATCACCACGAATGAATGCAGAGCTTTTGCTGGCAGATGTACTGAAGTGCAAGAGACTTGAATTATATTTAATGTATGACCGTCCTCTAACTGAAAAAGAACTTACTGAATATAGAGAGTATCTAAAAAGAAGAAGTACATTTGAACCGGTACAGTATATTATTGGTACGGTTGAATTTTATGGTCTAGAATTTAAAGTGTCACCCGCTGTACTCATACCCCGACCTGAAACAGAAATTCTTGTGGAAAGTGTGATCAATGCTGTAAATGAAGAAGATGAATTGCAAATAATGGATATTGGCAGCGGAAGTGGAAATATAAGTATTGCAATTGCTGTAAATTTACCTAATGCTTATGTAACCGGTATTGAAATAAGCAAACCAGCTATTTTAATTGCAGAAGAAAATCTAAAAAAATACGATTGTAATGAAAGAGTTTCGTTCATTAATGATGATATATTAAGTGTAAATAGAGATGAACTTTCTGATATCGATATTATAGTATCAAATCCACCTTATGTTTCTAAGGAAGACTATGGTAAAATTCAAAAAGAAATTTTAAATTACGAACCCGATATTGCTGTAACAGACTTTTATGATGGTTTTAAATTTTACAGGAAAATAATTTCTTTAGCAGCGCAATTATTAAAACCTAATGGGAAAATATTTTTAGAAATTGCACAGGGCCAATCCCAAAAAATAAATGAAATTATGAAAAAAAATAATTTCAAAGAGATTTCTATTGTTAAGGATTATCAGAAAATTATTAGAGTAATGTACGGAGTTCAAAAGTGAAGGCCATTGTCCAAAGAGTTAGCAATGCATCAGTGCATATCCCTTTAGAAAATTATTCTGCGAAGATTGATATAGGTATGCTTATTTTTTTAGGAATTAAAATTGGGGATACAATTGATGATGTAAATTATTTGGCAGATAAATGCAGCCGTCTACGAATCTTCGAAGACAGTGAGGGCAAAATGAATATTTCTGTGAAAGATATAGATGGAGAGGTTTTAATTATTTCACAATTTACCCTTTATGGCGAGACTGCTAAAGGAAACAGACCAAGCTTTATTGAAGCAGCAAAGCCTGATGAGGCTATTCCTCTTTACGAATATTTTATTGAAAGAATGAAAAACAATTTAGGTGATGATAAAGTTAAGTGTGGTATTTTTGGTGCGATGATGGACGTCTCCCTAATTAATTCCGGTCCTGTTACAATAATTGCAGAAGGAAAAAACAATAACTGAAATTTCCGGAGGAATAAATCGTTTGAATTCGATTTTAATGATATTTCTTGACGGTGTCGGCATTGGAAAGAAAGATAAAAAACATAATCCTTTTATTAAGTACGGATTTAATACATTTAAAACATTATTCGGTGGAATTCCTACGCTAGAAAATCCTTTTTTAATTGGTGATAAAAAATATCTGTTCGGCACAGATGCGAACCTCGGTGTAAAAGGATTTCCTCAAAGTGGTACGGGACAGGCATCTTTGTTTTGCGGATTTAACGCCCCAAAACAAGTTGGTAAACATTTTGGTCCATTTCCATATTCAACTACCATTCCTATTATTAAGGAAGAGCATTTACTAAAACACTATTCGAAAAGAAATAAAAGCGGATTCTTTGCTAATTCTTATCCAAAAGTATTTTTCGATTATTTAAAATCAGGCAGAACCAGATTGGGTGTAACTGCAACTTGCTGCAGATTAAATGATTTTCGATTTAACACGGTTACCGATTTAAGAAAGGGGAAAGCATTAACATCTGAAATTATGAATGATAGATGGAATGAACGGCTTGGTTACAAACTTCCATTAATTAAAGCGCAAACTGCCGCACATAGATTACTTAAAACAGCAGAAAAATATAAATTCACTCTTTACGAATTTTACCTGCTTGATCACCTCGGGCATTTTAGAATTAAGAATGAATTTAAAGATATATACAATACTCTTGATCTTTTCCTATTCACAATATTAACAGAGTATAATGATAAAAATTTAACTATAGTTATTTGTTCGGATCATGGTAATTTCGAAGATTTATCAGTAAAAACTCACACACGAAATCCTTCTTTAACAATTACCGCAGGTAAGTATGCAGAGGACCTGTTTAACTCGGTTAAAAGTATAAAGGATATTAAACCGGCAATAATTAAATATTGCAGATGAACGATTTTGCAGTAATAAAATTTTCAGTTGCATTTATTATCGGAATTTTACTGCTTCCGGTTGTACAGATTAATATTTTATTGTTAATAATATTAATTGTTCTTCTGCTTTTGTTAGTTATTTTTTCAGCCCGAATGAGAATATTTGATAAAGTTCATCTGTTGTTAACAGTAATTTCTTTTCTGCTCATCATTTCACTTGGGAACATCACTACGCAATTCAGTAGCGAACCAGTCAATCCCTTTGTTTCAAAACTGTATAAAGAAAAAAATGTTATTGTATCAGGGAAGATTGATAAAATTGAATTAGAAAGAGAATATGAAATACAATTTCTGTTGAGTGCTGATAAATTTATAGTAAATGATAAAACTGTAAATGATAAAATAAACTTCTTATGTAAATTACGTGGAAATGAAAAAGAGAGAAAAGAATTTTATAATATGATGAAACCGGGATTTAAAATTGAACTGACCGGTAGATTTAAGAAAGGACGTGAAAGAAGAAACCCTGGCGAATTTGATTATGATGACTATTT
This sequence comes from Ignavibacteriaceae bacterium, assembly GCA_049670345.1. Classification (GTDB taxonomy): domain Bacteria; phylum Bacteroidota; class Ignavibacteria; order Ignavibacteriales; family Ignavibacteriaceae; genus BMS3ABIN03. The sequence goes on along the minus strand of JBATTD010000601.1, from coordinate 3,118 downwards.
AAAAGTGAAAGGAATTCAGGGAATCATTACGATTGATACTTTAACAAACATTAAAATAATTGATGAGTCGCTGGAATTATTTAGTAATTCAATATTTCAGGTAAGAAAATATATTAATAAACAGATAAGTTTAATGCACAACACAGAAACTGCTGCATTGCTAAGGGGATTACTTCTTGCGGACAGAAGAGAAATTGATCAGGAAACAAAAACGCAATTTATTAATTCAGGTGTTATACATGTGCTTGCAGTTTCGGGATTACATGTTGGGTTCATTGCTCTCATTTTTATTATTCTTTTCGGAAGATTCAATATTTACCTTCGCTCAGTATTAACAATTATTGGCTTATTATTTTTCATGATATTAACAGGTGTTCCGCCGTCCGTATTTCGGTCAACTGTTATGGCTTTGGTTATTATAGTTGCTTTTCTAACAAACCGTTCAACTAACATTTTTAACTCTCTCGCTATTGCGGCACTTATAATTCTTATTATAAATCCTGAGGAAATTTACTCTCCCGGTTTTCAACTTTCCTTTTCAGCAGTAATTGCCATTGGAGTTATCTATCCAATTGTTTCGCGTTTGATAAACCGCGTTAACGTTCAATCCAAATTTGTACGTTATGTTTTATTATTTATGGCAGTTTCATTTGCAGCTCAAATCGGCACTTTGCCTTTTACATTAATTTATTTTGGTAAGTTATCGGTAATTGCATTAGCGGCAAATCTAATTGTCATCCCGGCAATAGGAATCATATTATCTTTATCTGTTGTAACCCTTATGATTGGATCGATATTTCCTTCGATAGCATTGTATTACTCAGCGACAAACGATTTGATAACATGGCTAATGCTAAACCTAATTAATCTTACTGGTGAATTAAGTTTCTCACATTTTACAATTATAGAATACTCAATTTATGATTCTGTAGTGTTTTATTTTTTCATTTCATCATTTATTTATTTTATTGGAAGATTTAAAACAAAATTAACTGTTATAATTTTATTGCTGCTTACGATTAGCAATGTAATTTTATTTTCTTTTTTAGATGATGAAGAACTTTTACCTGAAAATCAATTAAGTGTTCTGATGGTAGATGTTGGGCAGGGCGATTCATTCATTATTAAATTCCCAAATAATAAGACTGCTTTGATTGATGCCGGAGAAGCAACATTTTATTTAGATTATGGTGAAAGAGTTATACTGCCGTTATTAAATTATCTTGGAATTGAAAAAATTGATTACGGTTTTGTTAGTCATCTTAATCTTGATCATTATGGTGGATTTGTTACATTAATTATAGAAGATAGAATTGGAGAGATATATAAACCTGTTTTAGATACATCGCTTACAAAAGATGTGAGATTTGAAAAATTTCTGGGGAACAAAAACATTCCCTTTACATATTACAATAAGCAATCGTTAGAAATTGGGAATTGTAAAATTTATATATTAAGTAATATAAACGAAGCAAAAGTTTTTAATTTATCATCAAACAATACAAGCGGGATATTAAAAATTATTTATGGCAGCACTTCCTTTTTATTTACAGGTGATGCTGAAAAAAGAGTAGAAAATATTTTGATTAATAATTATCAATCTTTTCTGGATGTTGATGTATTAAAGGTTGGTCATCATGGCAGTAAAACAAGTTCATCAGATGAGCTTCTTCAATATACATCTCCACAATATGCGTTGATTAGCTCAGGCATAAAAAATAAATTTGGTCATCCCTATCAAAATGTTATTTCCAAATTTAAAAATAATGATATTAAAATATTAAGAACTGATAAAAATGGTGCTGTATTGATGGTCAGCGATGGTGAACAAATATTTGCAGAGAACTGGAAATGACTATAATTTTTAATATCAATTTTAAATACTCTATTAAAATATTGTGCCTAATTATTATAAAATAAAATTTAAGGAAATTGTTATGCCTAAAAAGCCAATAGTGGGAATAATAATGGGAAGTGATTCGGATCTTCCCGTAATGGAAAAAGCGTTTGAAACTTTCGATTATTTTAAAGTATCCTACGAAGTAAAAATCTTATCAGCTCACCGTACTCCAAAACAACATGCTGAATATTCATATACTGCAGAAAAGCGTGGAGTAAAAGTTATTATTGCAGCTGCAGGAGGTGCAGCGCATTTGCCGGGTGTAACTGCTGCACATACTTCTTTGCCTGTCATAGGAGTTCCTATTAAAAGTAAAACATTGAACGGAATGGATTCATTATTATCAATTGTGCAAATGCCTTCAGGAGTTCCCGTAGCAACAGTTGCCATAGATGGAGCAAAAAATGCTGCTCTGTTAGCTTTACAAATAATTGCGTTATCCGATAAGAACATAAAACAAAAATTAAAAAAATATAAAATAAAAACAGAAAAGGAATCAATTGCCAAAAACAATAATTTAAATGTATAATTTGATTGAGTAACAATAATAGTCAGTAATAAATAAACTATAACAATTGAATCGTTCTGAGAAGGTATTATATTTGATATAAATTATACTATCTTATTTTTAATAAAATATTATCATCATGCTATTGTATAAAACTAAATAATTTCTTAATGTTGAGTAATAGAATTATAATGGGCACTTTTTATCAGTTTCCATATCAAAATATTAATAAATGAGTTACACTTCATATGTTTATAAACAGTATCTTAATTAATCAACCTTTCATTATTAACTTTTTTAGGAGAATCTCTATATGAGAAAATCATTATTTACAAATTTCTTTATCTGCTGCATTACAGTTGGTTTTACAATTACTGCAATGGCACAGAATATATCGGTTAGCCCAAATCAGGTAACGGAAACTACCGGGCAAACTACTATCATCAATGCAGGAGGTGTTACAATTACGCACTCAGCAACTCAAAGTATTGTTGCGGGTTCGGTAGCTTGCGCTGCCGCCGGATTGCATGCTGATAACAGTTACTGGCGCTCATTTGTATTAGCTGATTTTGGTATTACAAATGATTTCAACGTAATAACTGTTGAAATCGGAGTTGAAACTGCAACAGGTGCAGGCGGAACTCAGCCAATTACTGTTAATCTTTACACAACTGATGCACCGTTTCCTGGTGGTACTTTAACCTTAATAG
>JBATTD010000600.1:0-1824 GCA_049670345.1 Ignavibacteriaceae bacterium | reverse complement strand
CTCCAACTTCTGTTGCAGTTTTCATATAAACTGCTATATCCAGATTCGGAAGTTGCGGAAGTTCTTTTGGCAGCATTGATAGCTGAAGCTGACGCGCCTCTTCAAGCTCTTTACTTTTTCGCTCGTTCTCAGCTTCGGCAAGCTGGGCCCGCATTTCGGCATCTTTTATTTTTGCTCTTTCTCTGGCTTTAGACATTAATCGTCTTCTTTGCAAACGATCTAACCCAACAAATCCACCTACAATAAATAGCCCATACATTATATAAGCAAATGTTGTTCTCCACCATGGTGATAAAATTGTTATTGCAATTTGCTTTTCTTTGCTGCTCCAAATACCATCACCGTTGGCAGCTTTCAATCTGAATATATATTCTCCCGGTTCCAGGTTTGTAAATGATGCATAATGCATCTTGCTGTAAACCCAGTCCTTATTAAAACCTTCAAGCATATAAGCAATCTGGTTACGCTCAGGCCTGGAGAAATGGATAGGTGCGAACCTGAATGCAATGTCTTTCTGGTTGAAGTTTAATGTAATTTCTTTTGTATCGTTTAAGGCCTTTGTAAGCGGCGAATCATCAATATCAGTAAGAACAGATTGATCGGATATTCTCATGTCTGTAAAAACAATTTCCGGTAATGCCTGGTTTGTTTTGCCCGGAAGAAAAACATTGAAACCGTTTCTCCCACCAAAATAAAGTTCACCCAACTCATTCTTCCAGGCAGCCCTTGAAAATGTGTATCCCTGTAAGCCGTCTTTTAGATCAATATTAACAAACGTTTCTTTTTCACTTTCATTTCCTCTAACCATCATAGTCAATCCCGCAACAGAGCTGATCCATAAATTTCCGTAGTTGTCTTCCTGGAACGCACTGACGTAATTTGTAGGAAGCCCGTCTTTTTGTGTAAAGAATCTTATTTTCCCGGTTTCAGTTTGTAAATATCCTAAACCTTTACTGGATGAAAACCACACATCACCATTACTATCCTCCAGAATATAAGAAACGTTATTATTATTAGCGTCTATCACACCGGATGAATCAATTATAATTTGTTCATAACTTTGATTAACTAAATTATACTTGATTAGACCAGTCCCGGTCGTACCTATCCATAATGTATTTTCATGCTTTTTACTAAAAGAAACGTATAGAGCATCTGCCATAGGCATATAGTCTTTATTTTCATATTCAGAATTTAACCGCCCGGATAATGTGTTGAATTGTTCATCATCAATTTCGATTACACGGATACCCCAGAAAGAAGAATCTTCCGGAGCTTGCACATTCCAATTACCATAAGAGTGTCCGACATCAGACCGATACTTAAGATTGTATTTTCCTGGTGTTAAATTTACAGTTCCTACTTTCAGCCTGTTTTTCATCGCTCCGCCAAGGTAAAATGTCGTATAAACATTATCCATAGTCCATATTGTTTCACCAGACTCATTTTCAAGCCAGCCAAAATCATAACTGAGGCTGTTAGTGAGGACACCTTCACCACCACAAATTATAATTACTTTTTTAGGTTCGGAAAGAACAAACTCTTCAGTTAACTCCTGCGCTTCACCAACCTCAATGTGCGATGATAACTCTTTTTCACTCTGGATTAAATTATTAAGGTCAGAAATAATTTCCTCGTCGAGTTTCCTGTTATTTATAGTTGCCACATCCTTTACTTGCTTTTGTAATGGGTAAAGGATCTGAATGCCGTTGGTGCTAGCTATATACACTCTTCCTGTATTGTCTATTTTAATATCATTTATACTAAATTGCTGATCTACTGTATTTTCACCTTTAAAAAATTCCTCAACAATACCTGTAGTTG
>JBATTD010000599.1:0-6957 GCA_049670345.1 Ignavibacteriaceae bacterium | reverse complement strand
ATTCTAACCCGAATTGAACTGACGGTTTGTAACGAATATCTTTTTCGACTGCTAAGTTTATGATTAACGTTTTAATTAAATCATAGCTGAATCCCGTTGAAAAAATAATTGGTATCTGATCATCTTCGTTACCAATGCTTGCCCTGTTTATGTTGGTTATTGCAAAACCCCAACGCAATTGATGAGTTATATATGCAAGCCCTCCAAGGTTTAAATAGAATGCACTCGTGTTACCGTAATTCTGAATGGAATAGGTATGATAATTAACTGTTAGACCTGCAAAGAATTTATTTTCGTAATTATATGAATAACCGAGTGAAATTTTTGATTCCCTGTAAAGTTCAAACCCGTAAGTCATCCCCCCTAAAGCAACTGTTCCAAATGTGAAAGGCTCTGAATAAGCAACATACCCGTTAGCAAGTTCGGATAAACCAAAGGGAGCAGGGGAGTAATAAATTCCTATTTCCCTCCAATTAAATTGTGATAATCCTGCCGGATTGTTAAACACAGAAAAAACATCATTACTTAATGCCACATCAGAATTGGATAATGATATTTGTTTTGCACCAGGATTAAATTGTGCATAAGAATTTACACACAGCAAAATTGGAACGAAAAAAAGAATGTAACGTTTAATCATAGTTTAATAATAATATTGAGACAGTATATCTATTTTTATATATTAAATCAATAAATAAATAAAAATAAAGAGCAAACGATGAAAACTGCATTTTTGATACTGGTACTTATTTCCCCGTATCTATATTCTCAGGAATTAAATTGTAATGTAATTGTAAACTTTCAAAACGTTCCAGTACAAAACAGGGAACTACTGGTTGATTTTAAAAATGTTGTAGAAAATTATGTAAATACCACCCGTTTTACAGACATTAGCTGGGATGGTGATAAAATTGATTGCTCGATGAATATTTTCTTCACTTCTGCAGGCGGTGAGGTAGATTATAGTGCGCAGATTGTTGTTGTTAGCCAAAGACCTGTTTATCAGTCGACGAGAAATTCAGCATTACTTACACTGAATGATGCTCAGTGGTCATTCAAGTATGAAGTAGGACAATCGATGTATGCAAATTTAGATGCCTTTGACCCGTTAACAAGTCTTTTAGATTTTTATGCTCTTATAATAATTGGGTTCGATATGGATACATGGGAAGAGTTTGGTGGGACACCATATTTTAAAATTGCTTTTGATATTGTAAACCTGGCTTCTGCTTCAAACAATAAAAACGGATGGCCGCCAAGCAATAATATTTACAGCCGTTGGGGATTAGTATCTGATGCACTGAATGAAAAATATGCTTCATTCCGGTCTGCTATTTTTGATTATCATTACGGTATAGATATTTTTGCTCAGAATAAAGAAGTCGGACAGGCAAAAATTGTTGAATTGATTGATGTACTCTACGATTTATCTGAGAGCACCGGTATAACAAAAAGTGTATTCATCCAAACATTTTTTAATGCGAAATTTGGTGAGATTACGGATCATCTTAAAGATTATCCTGATAAAACAGTGTTTACAAAATTAAAAAAGATTGATCCATCACATGCAGGCAGATATGATCTGTCAACGCCTTAACGGAATAGTTGAACATCAATAATTTTATCATTCTGATCGATTTTATAAACTACATCCATTCCCCGGATAACTTTTGCGAATATTGAATATCTTCCGTTAAGGTGCGGATAGTTTCCTTGCATAACAAACCATTGCGATCCCTCCGTATCTTTACCGGCACTAGCAATTCCAACCCTACCAATTTGGTACGTAAGAGGAGAAAATTCTGAAATAATATCATAAATGAAAGATGTGAGTAGCAAAAATAAAATAATTACTTTCATTAATGAATTATTCAGTTGTTAAACATTAATTTCCCAAATTCTGTATGTTTTATATCTATGGGCTTTCATTAATTCTAAGCCGCGGTTCATCATATCATTATCTTCCAATACCCAGCTTGCCTCACCTGTGTCAATACCAATTTTATGTGCTCTTTCAAGTATTTCCCAATATAAAACTGCATCAAGTCCCTTTTTCTGAAATTCGGGAATAACTCCAAGCGTTAAAATTCTTGCCCAGGTAATTTTCTTTTTTTGAGTAAATAGTTTAATAAAATTGAAAGGGAAGAGACGACCATTCATATTTTTGAAAACCTGGTTATAATCTAACATCACTAATGCTGCGCCAACTAAATCGTCGCCAATCGTTCCGAATAATACTAAAGATGGTTCGGCTAATGGTTTAAGGTCTTTAGCCATAGCATCAATTTGTTCTTCGGTCATGGGAACAAAACCCCAGTTTGGTGCCCACGCTTTGTTATAAACGTATTTAAACTTTTCAAGATCTTTATCAAAATTTTTCATATCAAGTTGGGATACTTTTATATTATATCTTTTCCTTACAATTTCCTGTCCTTTTCTTAATTTTTCAGAAGTTGTAATTTTCGAATGTTCGATTTTCCATGCATACATATCTTTAGCTTTATTCATGCCGTAATTTTCGCAAAGGTCGTTATAATATTTTGGGTTGTATGTCATAAGAATTCGGGGTGAATCATCGTATCCTTCCAGAAGCATGCCCCATTCGTCATTACTGGATGGATTTGCAGGACCCATCATCTTTTTTAATCCTTTTTGGTTCAACCATTCTTTTGCCGTATCAAATAAAGCATTAGCAGTTTCCTGATCATTTATGCACTCAAAAAATCCAAAAAAACCAGTTTCATCATTATGATATTTTAAGTGCATATCATTTTTTATCGCCGCAATTCTTCCAACTAATTTGCCATTTTTCTCTGCAAGAAAGTACTCAGCTTCGGCGTGTTTGAAGAACGGGTTCTTTTCCGTATTGAGTAATTTTTTTCTTTCCATTATAAGTGGCGGAACCCAGTACTTATCACCTTTATAAATCTCCCATTGGAATTTGATAAACTCCATCAATTCTTTTTTATTTTTAACTGTTCTAATTTTAATTGAAGCCATAATAATTCCTCTTAAATAAAAAAAGCATACCCATTATTTTTATGAGTATGCTTTTAAATAAATAAAAAATATGCAATTAAATTAATCCTAATTGTTTTCCAGCTTTTTCAAATGCATCGATGATTTCATTCAGATGTTCTTTTTCGTGCGTTGCCATATAACTTGTACGCATCATCTGCCTTCCTTCCGGTACACCGGGAGGTACAAACACATTAACGAATACACCGCCGTCATAAAGCATTCTCCACATCTGTAATGCAGTATTGTCGTTACCAACCATAACAGGAACGATAGCTGTTCTGCCGTCAATAACATTAAATCCTTTTTTCTTTAATCCTTCTCTCATATAATTAGCATTGCTAATTAGCTTCTTAACTCTTTCAGGCTCTTCTTCTAAAATATCCAATGCTGCAAGAGCAGCGGCAACAGATGCAGGTGTTGGTGAAGCACTAAATATTAATGCGGGTGAAAAATGTTTAATAAAATTAATTACTCTTTCGGGTCCTGCAACAAAACCGCCAAGCGATGCGAAGGTTTTACTAAAGGTACCCATGGTCAAATCAACAAGATCTTCAAGGTTAAATTCACTTGCAGTACCCCTTCCGCCTTTTCCAATTACACCAACAGAGTGTGCATCATCTATCATTATTTTTGCATTATTCTCTTTTGCAATTTTTACCATTGTTGGCAGATCAACAATTTCGCCGCCTGTGCTGAACACTCCATCGCTGACTAAAAGTTTTGGAGTATCCTTAGGAATTTTTGACAATACCTTTTGCAGGTCTTCCATATCGTTATGTTTATAACGTGCAAGATTTCCCATAGCGCCTTTAGCCATTAATGTTCCGGCAACAATGCAAGCATGGTTATCTTTGTCAGATATAACGTATTCATTTCTTCCTACCAAAGTAGGTATTACACCTTGAGCAGATTGATAACCTGTACTAAATAACAAAACGGATTCTGTGCCGAAAAATTTTGCGAGTCGTTCTTCCAATTCTATATGCAAGTCGAGTGTGCCGGTAAGGTATCTTGATCCGGAACAACCCGTGCCGTATTTTTCAATAGCTTTTATAGCCGCTTCAATTACGCGAGGATGCCCTGTAAGCCCTAAATAATTATTAGAGCCAGCCATAATTTTTTTCTTTCCTTCAATTTGTACAACAGGTCCTTCATTGGCTTCTATTGCACGAAAATAAGGATAAACACCCAATGCTTTAACTTCATCAGCACGGGTGAATTCCTGGCACTTTTTAAATAAGTCCAATTATTCCTCCAAAGAATATAAAAGGTTAGCATTAAACATAAAGAAAAAGATTTAAAACGAAATAAAAATGAAATCGTATTTAATCTTGATGAAAATTGCTTAATTTTGCATCAAATTTATTACTAATTAGTCTGAAAATCAAATAAACTATGGAATCAAAGCAAATTGCAGTAGTCACAGGTGCAAATGGATTCGTTGGAAGTCATCTTGTAGATCTATTATTGGAAAAGAATTTTTCTGTTCGCTGTATTGTTAGAGAATCGAGTAATCTTAAATGGCTGGAAGGAAAAGATATTGAAATATTTAAATGCGGATTATTTGATAAAGCAGGTTTAGCAACAGCATTTAAAGATGCAAATTTTATTTATCATGTGGCCGGTGTAGTAAAATCTAAAACTAAAAAGGGTTACTATACTGGAAATGTTGAGACAACTCGCAACCTGCTTGATGTTGTTCTCGAACAAAATAAAAATTTAAAAAGATTTGTTGTTGTCAGCAGTCAAACTGTAACCGGTCCGTCGCTGAATGGTAAACCCGTAAATGAAGAAACTGAATGTGCACCATTAACAACTTACGGTAAGAGTAAATATGAAGAAGAAAAACTTACGCTTGGTTATAAGGATAAATTACCAATAACAATTTGCAGAGCACCCGCGGTATACGGCGAGAGAGATACGGAGATTTTTATTTATTTTCAGAATTTTGCAAAGGGTGTAACAACAAAAATTGGTTTTGATAAAAAAATACTCAGTTTAATTCATGTTTCTGATCTTGTTGAAGGTTTTTATAAGGCAGCAATGTCTGATAAATCAATTGGTGAAGTTTACTTTATTAGTTCTGAAAAATTTTATACGTGGGATGAAATAAATTCCATAACATCAAGTGAATTAAACAAGAAAGCAATTAAAATATTAGTACCGCATTTCCTTGTATATACAATTGCGGCAATTGCTCAATTCTTTTCATTGTTTTCTTCAAAAGCTGCAACGTTAAATCTGGAAAAGGCAAAAGATCTTGTTCAACATGCCTGGATATGTGATACATCAAAAGCAATGAAAGATTTTGGATATCAGCAAAATGTTTCAATCGAAGAAGGAGTTAGGAAAACTTGTGAATGGTATAAAGAAATGAAGTGGATTTAGTTGAATGTCGAACCAACGAGAGTAGATCCTCCAGTATACATTCTAAATTGTTAATTGTTTTTTGCTCCTTCATTAATCCAGGTTTTAACACCTTGTATTTGCTTAAACGTCAAAGGAAGAAAAGGTGAACCTACTGGCGGCATTACGGGAAATCCCGCTCGTTGTTCAATTGTCCACACGAGTGGGCTGGTATCCGCTTCTCCTGGTATAACTATTCTCGGATCAACAACCCCCGCCCATGTTGTTAAATCCACACCACCTTCTAATCTTCCATTACCGTGGCATGATACACATTTCAATTCAAATATTGGTGCAATGTCTTTAGAAAAGCTAACATTTGAATCTGGTATTTCTCTGTTATCAACATCAGCAACTGTAATTGAATCATCGCAGCCAACATAAATAATTGCTGAAAATACTAATAATATTAAATAAAGTACTTTTCTCATTTATAAATAATAATTTTAATGCAAATTATGTTTTGGTATTAAGTAAATCAATGCCTTTAGATGCATCTAATATTTATATGTTCCACTGAAATAAAATATCCAATAAATTGAAAATACATTAAAAATAGAACACTTTTGGAATACAATTTTACGACTATAGCTCAGTTGAGAGAGCGTCTGACTTGCAGTCAGTTGATGTTTTGATTATAAACTACTACGTAATATTTCTGACTAATTTAGTAAATTTATTATACTTTATATGATAGATTTATAACTTAAGACGACGTGCTAAACGAACTGTTGTTCTATACTTCTGTGGAAAGTAGTAAATTACATTTTTAATTATTAATTGAACAAAAAGCAGAAAAAATTATGAAGATTTTTTATTCTTTTCTTTTTTTAGTGTTAGTCTTTATTGGTTGTTCATCAGACAGATATGAAACAAGCGATTTACATATTATTAAAAATTATAAGACTTTATCAGAGAGTGTAATGTCAGGAGATGGATCACTATTAATTATGAGCTATGTTGCCTGGTACGATAAACAAACAGATAGTTTTTTTATTGAAGTTAGAAGTATAGATTATATAGAAAAATTGATAATAGAAAATCCAATTTATTATAATGGAAGTGGGAATATAAATTTAGAAGCATCAGTACCAGAAGCTGATGATTATAATGACCAGGTTTTTAAAATTTTTATAGACCATGATGTATTTAAATCTATAGTTGAAAATGGCTATTATATATCCTTCAGAGTTTTAAGTCCGGTAATAGGTAAAAATACTTATTACATAAATAATACTGTAGAAGAAAAAGAAGATTTATTAGAATTCTATAATAACATTAAATTTTAAGGCAGTTTTTAACTGCCTTTTTATTATTTCCAAGACAGTCTACAAAACATTTTCAATATATTTTCTTGGACGGCTGCCAATGTTACCAACCCACCATATCATCCTGGAGATTCTTCTTGTTGTGTGGTTAGTGATATCTAATTCACATATCATAAGACGGGTGATAATTAATTACCGTTTCTAAAGTCGTTTCTTAAAAAGGATTCTGAAATTATTGAACTAAGTTCTGATTATATGAAAG
>JBATTD010000598.1:0-15774 GCA_049670345.1 Ignavibacteriaceae bacterium | reverse complement strand
TACTTATAGATGCCGAAAATAATTACTACCACCAAAGTTGATGCGCCGATTGAAACTGTCTTTGATTTATCACGCAGTATTGAATTTCATGCCTATACTCAAGCGCATCGAAATGAAATAGCCATTGAAGGTAAAACTTCCGGATTAATTAATCTTGGAGAAACAGTTACCTGGAGAGCAAAACACTTTGGTATTTCTCAAAAGTTATCAGTGGAAATTACAAAATTTAATAGGCCTTATACCTTCCGAGATACGATGATAAAAGGGGCATTTAAAAGATTCGACCACGATCACATCTTTGAACAAAATAATGGCCTGGTAAAAATTACGGACATATTTGATTATGAATCGCCTTTTTCATTTTTTGGTAAAGTTTTTGATTTTATAATTTTAAAAAGATATATGACCAATTTTTCTGCTCAAAGAAATGAGGCGATTAAAAGAGCAATTGAGTCTGATAAATGGAGAGACTTTTTGAATTAATAATCGATTCAAATTTTTACTCTACCAAAAAGTTTTAATGTTTGTCATCAGTTAATTTATAAAAGGGTAATCGTATGACTGCAGAGACAGTTGAGAATACAGAAGATTTTGAATTAAAATCAGGTTCGAAAATTTGTGTGATTGGTGGGGGGCCCGCCGGAAGTTTCTTTACCTACTTTTTTCTTGGATTAGCTGATCGACTGGGAATCGAAGTTGAGCTAGACAATATAGAGGCTAAGGATTTTTTAAATTTAGGACCAACTGGTTGTAATAATTGTGGGGGTATTATCTCTGAGTCTTTAGTTCAGCTGCTTTCTGCAGAGGGAATTACGTTACCTTCGAGTGTTGTGAGAAGGGGAATTGATTCATACGTTATGCATACTGATGATAGAAAAGTTAGAATTGCAACTCCCTTAGCGGAAAAACGGATAGCTTCTGTATTTAGAGGTAGCGGTCCAATGGGATCAAAAAAATCTGAATGGAACAGTTTTGATAAGTTTCTGCAAGATTTATGTATTGAGAAGGGTGCAAATGTTATTACGGACAAAGTTATTGATATTAATTATGAAAATGGTCGTCCACGAATAAAGACAAAAAATAATTTTGAAAAATCATATGATTTGGTTGTTGCTGCCGTTGGTTTAGACAATAAATCTTTGAAAATATTAAAGGGAGCAAACATAGAATATCAATCACCAAGCACAACAAAAACATACATCAGCGAATATTACTTAGGCGAAGAATTGGTATCAGAATATTTTGGTAACTCTATGCATGTTTTTCTTATGGATATACCAAATCTGGAATTTGGAGCATTAATTCCAAAAGGACATTACGTTACCTTGGTTCTTTTAGGAAATGAAATCAACAAGGAGTTAGTGGAATCATTCTTAAATTCTCAGCAGGTTATTGATTGTTTTCCGAAAGCATCCGATTTAAATCAAATGAGAAGTTGTCAATGTTATCCCAAAATTAATACACGAACTGCAAAATATATGTACTGTGACCGATTTGTAGCTATTGGAGATTCAGCTACATCTAAATTATATAAAAATGGTATCGGAGCTGCATATATTACTGCTAAAGCAGCGGCCACTTCAGTTTTATTTAATGGTGTTTCTTCAAAGGATTTTGAAAAATTTTACCTGCCAGCCTGTAAATCATTACATTTTGATAACACAATAGGAAAGATTGTATTTCTCATAACGAAGATGATAAAAATAAATCCATTACTTAAGAGGGGAGTTGTAAAGACAGTAATGAAAGAACAAAATAAGATAGGGGAGAAGCGACATATGAGTACTGTGCTTTGGGATACTTTTACTGGCAGCGCACCATATAAAGAAATATTTCTTCGAAGTATAAAACCTGCATTTTTAGGCACATTATTTTGGAATACAATTACATCCCTGAAAAAATAAGAATAGAAGTAATGTAATAATTAGTTTAATTAATTATTATATATTGTGAATTCTGAGTGTTGTTAATCACCCCCACAAAATTTTAAATTTTTAAGATTCGTTCATTGAATCTTAGATTATCTCAAACAAATATAAATTAAGTTTCGTCTATTGCTTTTAAACAATTATTTTAATATTATGTGTCGCAACACTATTTTATTTCGGCTAATGTCTTATCATAATGAAACATATTAATTCTTTTTTGTATCGAAATTAGATTGTTAAACATTGATAGTTGATTATGAGCAACATTTTTACTCATTAATTTAGTATAATTATTGCAGCCATAATCACTTTTTTGGATAAAATCTATTTAAAAAGTGTCATTCAAGTGTGTTCAATTATAAATTATCAATAACCAATAATTTTTTAGATCATTATAATTTTAAAATTTAATAATCATTAATTAATCATTTATTTCTATTGAAGGAGGAGATAAGTATGGATACTAATTACAAGTATCTACTTTTAACACTAACATTTCTTTGTGGATTTCAAATTACTTCCTATTCACAACAACTTTCGACTAATATCGAATTTTTATCAAAGGGAGCGGATGTTGTTCTTACGGGCAAAGTCGTACAACAAAATTCTAAGTGGAACGAGGATAGATCAAGAATTTATACAAATGCAACTATTCAAGTGGAAGAATACTTAAAGGGCAACACTAATGAAGGTTCAATTATCGTCACTTATCTTGGCGGTGAAGTTGGTGATGTCGGTGAATTATATACACATATGCCAAAATTTGAGGATGATGAAGAAATCTTAGTTTTTCTTAAAAGGGACCAAAAGACTTCAAGCTATAAGGTCTTTAATGGAGAAGAGGGAAAATTAACTCTGTATCGGGACAAAATAACGGGTGAAAGAGTAACGTCTTTTAATAAAAAAATATCCTCGATTAAGAAAGAAATTAAAAACTATGTTGAGAAACAATGATGAATAAAATTATGTTCAATTCAAATTCAACAGTTTTTAAAATGATAGATAAAGTAGAGGACAAAATGAAAATATTAAACAATATTTATACTTTAATAGCAATTATAATTAGTCTTGCAATTGTGCCTTTTGTAACATTCGCACAGGGTGGTAATAACAATGCATTTTTATTCGATGGAACAGAAAGCCAGTTATATGTTGAGGATGGGCAAGCCCCGAATGGCAGCAATGCAGATCAAGATGGCTTTAAATACTTTAATAGTAGTGACAGTCCAGAAGATAAAATAATTACAGTGCAAGCTTGGATTTATCTTTTGGGTGATTCACCCTCAGACGTTGAGATTCCTGTTGTTTATAGAGCCGTGCAAGGTGGGACAACTTTTGCACTATATGTAAAAGACAATAAGGGATACTTTTCTGTTGGTGATTCAGATCCTGTTGAAACACCTGAATTCCCTGCGTTTAGATGGACTCAACTTACAGGAATTTACGATGGTACTAATTTAAAAATGTATTTAAATGATGATCTAAGTGATGAAAACTATGAACCTGATGCGTTAACTCCTTATGATCCAAATTATGATGGCCTTGGTCTGTTTGTAGGAAGCCCAAGTTTAGGACAGTTTATGTTATTGATGGATGAGGTTAGAATATTTGATACTGCTTTGGGAGAAAATAATATTAATGGTTCAGGTGGAAATGGAAATCCTGCAGAACCTTTTCCTAATGTGCTTTCTCAATATTTAAGAGGACAGTGGTCTTTTACAAAAAGAGGTGATGGAAATGGCACTAATAGTAATTTATTATATGATTTATCAGACTATAAAAATCATTTATATATAACTGAAACCATTCAGATTTTACCTAGCAAAAATTTGCCATTTATTATAGTTACTTCTACTGCAGATGATGCCGATGCATCAATTGGTGATGGAAATGCTACTTCATTAAATGGAAGTGTTACATTAAGGTCAGCCATTCAAGAAACAAATGTACTGCCTGGTCAGCAGACAATTTTCTTTTATATAACAGAAACATTGCCTGTTATTGAACCTTTAAGTTTATTGCCAGATGTTTCCGATTCAGTTTATTTAAATGGAACTTTTCAACGAGGATATTATGATGATCCTCAAACTCAGGTTCAGGTTACAGGTACTTATGGTGGACTTACAATAAGTGGAGGAGGCTGTACCATTAAAGGATTGTCATTTAATAATTCCAGTGGTTTTAGTTTATCGCTTCAAAATTTAGGTGGCAATATTATTATTGACAATCAAATTGCAGGAATTAATGTAAATTCTCCAAATAATAATATCTCAAACAATGATTTTATTAACTCAATTGGTGCAGGTGTTGAAATCTCTGCTGGCGCAGGAAACAGTGTACTGTCTGGTAATACAGTTTCAGGAAATGCAGGAGCTGGAATAAATATTAGTACTTCAAATTATTCACTATCCAATTTAAACTTTATCTCAGATAATTTGTTTGGCAGTGGAATAGTTATCAATGGTGTTAATAATTTGATCAGTAATCAGCAAATTTATAATAATGGCGTTTCGGGCATTCTTGTACAATCAGGAAATAAAAATTCATTACTGAACAACTCAATATATGGGAACTCATCAAATCTTGGTATTGATTTGGATGGTACTGCTAATAACGAACAGCAAAAACCAACCCTAGATAACCTTTATACTTGGACCGATGAATTATATGAAAATAGGGGCGGCACAGCAATACAAGGAACATTAAATACCGATGAGGAAGAAAATGTAAATTATAAAATACAATTTTTTGCCAATTCTGATTTATCTAATCCGGATAAAACAGAGGGTAAGCGATTTATTGGAGAAATGGAAGTTACTACTGACTTTGCTGGAGATGTGGATATCTTTGCCAACTTTAAAGATGTGTTGCTTGAGGATGGAGAAGGAGTTAGTGCCACGGCAACTAAACTGGATTTATCCAGTAACACATTAAGTACGTCAGAATTTTCGAATACTATAGAAAGATCAGATGGAAACTGGAACCACTATTTAGTTAATAAAACTTTAGCTGGTATTCCGCTTCACTGGAAAGATGGTGAAGGCGATTATCAAATTTATGGGGCAGTAGCTTCATCCGCGCCCTATGCAGTTCTACCTCCTGATGGTTTTGCTAATGCAGTTGAAAGCGGTTTTAATACCTGGAGCGGGTTAGATCAATTGTCATACGCCAAAAAAGATGTTAGCAGTTCAAATATAGGGCAGTGGGGTGGTAATGCAGACGGAATTAACAATGTAGTGTGGTATCAAGATAGTACAATGTGGCTTACCAATACTACTGCTCCTACAAATGTAGTCGCTGTAACAAGAGTAAGATACAATGCATCGAATGGTGAAATGGTTGATGTTGATATTGCTTTCAACGGACAACCTTATTCAAATACCGACGAAGTAGTTCGTGAGTGGGCAATTAGCCCGGACATTGATAATCCAGTACCTTTTAGACTTGATGGTCAGGATGTTGCAACGCACGAAATTGGTCATTATTCCGGACTAGCAGATATCTATAATCCAGGTGATTTTAATTATACTTTTGATATGAAAAGTAATAATCAACGTGCTACGATGTACGGAAGAATTGATAGAGGTGAGACAGAAAAGTGGGACTTGCATCCTTACTATAGTTCTCCAGAAGATCAACTTAATAAAACGGATTATGATGTTGGTGGGATAAATTTTATTTACAGTCATCTTGGTGATGTTTATTACGATATCGTTTTAGTATTTGATGGAGAAGCAGACTTTACTGCACCAGAGATCCTTAATGGTTTAACTACCTCAAAAACTGCAGCAGCATCACTGCTTAGTAAATTGAGGAGAGGGGACAGAATAGGATGGGTTAATGTTTCTTCTGTTACCGAACCAATTGATGGGATAGATAGCCAAGGGGAATTGTTAGATAAAATAAATCTAATCAGTGGTTTAACTTCTGATAATCCTGTTGGAAATCTAAATGATAGAATTGAAGCAGCATATAGTTTATTCTCCAGTGCTCCTTCTCCGGCCAATCAACTAGTACCTAATAAAAAGGTAATAATATTATTCAGTGCTGGTGTAGTAACTCCGGTTACATTAATAACTGATGATTTAACGTTACAATCTGATGTAAAAATTTATACAATGGGTTTTGAAGGGTTTAATCAAGGACAGGATCTAATGAGTTGGCTTGCTAATAAAACCGATGGGGAATATTATGAAATGGCAAGCGCATTAGAAATTCCAAAGGCAGTAAATATAATTTGGTTGCGTTTGCTTGGTTTACAAATAACATATCTGTCAGAGGAAATCAGTAGTGATTACTTTAATGGCGGATTAGATTGGGCAGGCGGATTAGATTGGGCAGGCGGTCTTGATTGGGCAGGCGGACTAGACTGGGCAGGTGGACTAGACTGGGCAGGCGGATTAGATTGGGCAGGAGGACTTGATTGGGCAGGAGGACTTGATTGGGCAGGAGGATTGGACTGGCAAGGCGGAACGCTTGAAATGGGACTGGACTGGGCAGGAAGTCAATATGTCTTAGTATTAATAACCCCGGGAACAATAATACAAGAAAACCAGCTTCCGCTGGATACTCTAAACCTTCCTCCGGGAGTAATATCTGAATTAAATTACACTGATCCTGAATATATAGGTTACGATATTGAATTCTTTAATGGATATAATTCCAACTATCCCTATAAATTTTTTAGGATTAATAATCCTGGAATTGGTGCTTGGAGATACGCAATAATTGAACGTAAAGCTCCTGATGTAACAGAACCTATAAGAGTATATATTGCTAATGAATCAGACCTTATATTAACGTTTGACACTGATCAAGAGCGTTATTACATAGAGTACGATTCAAGTAGTTCTCCAATAAATGCGGTTATTAATTTTACTGCCACCTTGGTAGAAGGTGGGGAATTCGATGATGGTCTCGGTGACCATACTCAATCAGTAAGTACACCGGTTACTGACGCATTAGTCTTTGTAAGAGTGATTGCCCCTGATGGTGATAAATCCATTAGACAAATGGACAACAATGAAGATGGTACCTATACTCTTTCCCTTAGCACTCCATTTGTTGGTAATTATGATGTTTATATACTCGCTTCGGATGGTGTGCCAGGTGTTTTATCTAATGGTACTACTACAAATAATAGTCAATACACTATTACAACCGAACATTCATTCTATGTATCACCATTTGAGGATACAAAAGATGTAACAGGTAGATTATATATTGAATGGGCCCTAGCGGAACTACGGGCAGTTGTTGAAGATAATGATTTGGATAATAATACAAAAAGAGATTTAAATCGTGCGATAGGCAAAGTTCTTGCAACACTTGATGATAATCCAAGAAAGGCCATGTTTGAACCTAATGGAAATCATTTAATAGATGATCAAGGATTGAATTTTTACGATAATATAACTTCAGCAGTCAATTATATATACGCATACCTTGATAACCTTGATTATGGTGATAATATTGAGCTTGCAATAGAATATCTCTATGAGGGTTCTTTATTATTAGCTACAATTGCAAGAGATGAAGCTGAAGATGCTATAAATGAGGGTGACTGTCAGGTATCAAATTGTGATGAATTGCTGAAAAATGCCAACACTGAGATAGGAAAAGCTATAGATGAATCGAAACAGAATAATTATGTATTTATATTTAACCATCTTACAAATGCCTGGAAATTCTCTATGAATATTATTGGTGCTAAGCTGAAAAAAGAAGGTGTGGAGAATAATACTGTAAGTATACCAACAGTTTACGGTTTGGATCAGAATTATCCAAATCCATTTAATCCAAGTACAACAATAAACTATCAGTTGCCTGAGAAAAATCATGTGTCATTAAAGATCTATGATATATTAGGTAATCTGGTTGGAACATTAATTGATCAGGAAATGGAAGCTGGTTATCATAGTATAGACTGGAATGCCGGAGCTCTTGCAAGCGGTGTTTACTTTTACAGATTTAGCAGTGGTTCTTATGTATCAACCAAAAAATTGATACTGATGAAGTAATACTTTGTAGCCCTTGATCTTAATAAAGAATCAAGGGCTATTTTTTTTTAAATTCTAATCGGTTATATTCACATCCATGAATGCTTTTCTAAATTGCATTCTTTTGGATTAAACTATTTTTTGTATTGCCTAGCTTTAATTTATGATCAATGCAATCCTAATAAGGGTATTTTCTTTTCTTTTCATATTTAGCGAAATCCTTCCTCAAACTCATATTTCTTTTAATCATTTAACTGTCGAAGATGGTCTGTCACAAAATTCGGTGTATTGCATTTTTCAAGACAGCAAAGGATTTATGTGGTTTGGGACTCAGGGTGGATTAAACAGATATGATGGTTATAATATTAAAGTATTTAAGAATATTCCTGATGATTCAACCAGTTTAAAGGATAACTTCATTTTTTCTATTTATGAGGACCCATTCGCTACCATATATATAGAAACTCAAAGTGGTGCATTCCATCGTTATAATCCACGGTCAGAATCATTTCAAATTTTAAATAAAGATAGTATAGATTTAAAAAAAGCTAAAGTCAGCAGCATTTTAGCTCAACTTCAGGAAGATTCGGGAATAAAATGGATGGGCGGTCTTGGGCAAGGGACAGGACTTGAACGGTTTAATACTAAAACTGGGGAAAAGACAATATTCAAACATAATCCTAATGATCCTTCAAGTATCAGTGATGATAAAGTTTATTCAGTTTACAGAGATCGCTTGGGTAATTTATGGGTAGGCACTTCAAACGGACTCGATAGACTTGATGAGTTAACTGGAAAATTTTTTCATTATAGAAATAACCCAAGTGATCCTTTTAGTATCTCCGATAATTGGGTTTGGCCAATATTTGAAGATTCAAGAGGGAATTTGTGGATAGGAACAAACAAAGGTGGCCTATGTTTTTTCGATCCGACTTCGGGAAGATTTTATAATTACAAAAACGATCCAAATGACCCTACGAGTATTAGCGAAAATTTTGTTTTCTCCATTTTTGAAGATCGCGGTGGTGTAATATGGGTAGGTACAGATAAGGGGGGCATTAATTATTTCTATCCTTCAGCACAGGCATTTGAACAGTATAAAAACGAATCCGGAAATAATAAGAGTTTAAGTGATGATATTGTATCATCCATGCTTGTAGATAGAAATGGAAATTATTGGATTGGAACAAGAAATGGTGGTCTAAATAAACTTGATAAAAAAAATATTGAATTTTCACACTTTAATAACAAATCATCTGATCCAAATAGCCTCAGTAGTAATTCTATTCAATACTTATTACAAGATAGGTCAGGCATCATCTGGATTGGAAATTTCAGGAGCGGATTAGATGCATTAGATCCCAAAACTGGTAAAATTACTCATTATGTACATAACCCATCAGATCCATATTCCATAAGCGATAACGGGATTTATTCGTTAGTTGAAGACAAAATTGGCAATATTTGGGTTGGAACATACAGAGGCGGACTAAATAAATTGGATAGAACAACTGGTAAATTTCAACGATTCCAATTTCAGGAAAATGATTCAACAACTCTTAGTTCGAATGCTACTTGGTCTATTGCATTTGATGAACAAGATAATTTGTGGATCGGGACATTTGGCGGAGGTGTTAACATATTAAATTTACGCACCCAATCATTCAAGTATTTTAAGAATGATCCCCAGGATTTGACAAGTATTTCTGATGATAGTATTATAAGAATATTTAAAGACAGCAAAGGCAGTATCTGGATTGGTTCCACTAAAGGTTTGAGCAGGTATTTGAGTGAAAGCAATAATTTCAAAAATTATGATGAAAAAGACGGACTTGCAAATAATTTTGTATTTGGTATAGTGGAAGATGATAAAGGAAATCTTTGGATAAGTACAAATAATGGTCTCTCAAAGTTTAATCCAAAGGATGAGACATTCAAGAATTATTATTATGAAGATGGTTTGCAGGGAAACGAGTTTAATCAAAATGCCTTTGCTAAAGATTCGAAAACAGGGAAATTACTTTTTGGTGGTTTAAATGGATTTAATGTATTTCATCCAGATAGCCTGAAAGACAACTTATATAAACCCCCAATAGTTTTAACAAGATATTTAAGATATAATACCGATGATGAAGAAGGTAAACCAATATTTGAAAATGGTATTTCAGAGCGTGACAGTATATTATTAACATATAAAGATAATATTGTAATTTTTGATTTTGCAGCATTAAGCTACTCCAATAATTTTATGAATCAATATCGGTATAAGCTGGAAGGATTTAATGAAAATTGGATTCAACTGGGAAATAACCATACAGTCACATTTACAAACTTATCACCAGATGATTATGTGCTAAAAGTTATAGGTTCGAATAAGGACGGTATATGGAATGAACAAGGCGCATCATTATTTATCGAAGTTACTCCTCCCTGGTGGAGAACTAATATTGCTTATTCGATTTATGGTATTGCTTTTATCAGTTTATTATTGGGTGTGCGAAAATTTGAGACTGACAGACGAGAACAAAAAACTAAAATAAGAGAAACTGAATTACGAATGAAAGCCACCGAGGCAGAAAAAAGAGCAATAGAAATAGAAAGTGAGCGAAAGACTCAAGAACTTGAGGAAGCCAGGGACTTACAGCTATCTATGTTACCGAAGGAATTACCAGAACTTCCGAATCTTGAGATTGCTGCTTTTATGAGAACCGCAACAGAAGTAGGTGGTGATTATTATGATGTTATCGTAGAGGAGAATGGTGATCTCAACGTTGCATTCGGGGATGCAACTGGGCATGGACTGCAAGCGGGAACAATGGTAACATTAATGAAAGGCTTCTTCACTTCAGATTCATCAAAACTCGGTATAAAAGATTTTATGAATCATTGCAGTAAATTGATAAAAGAAATAAAACTTGGCAGGATACTAATGTCATTCTGCCATTTAAAAATTAAAAGCAATATGCTTTACGTTTCCAGTGCAGGCTTGCCACCAATTTATTATTACAATAAAAATTCTGAGGTTATGGAAGAAATTATAATGAAAGGAATGCCGCTCGGCGCTATGGCAAATTTCCCATATAATGTACACGAAAAAGTGTTGAATAGTGGTGATGTTATTATGTTACTTACTGATGGAATTCCGGAACAAATGAATGAAGATGAGGAAATGTATGATTACCCGCGCGTTAAAGATCAATTTATTAAAGTAGCTGAAAAAGCTCCCTCAGAAATAATAGATCATTTTATTAAGTCTTGTGATAATTGGATGGGAAGTGCTATCCAGGCTGATGATATTACAATTATGATTATTCGGATTAAATAGATCATTAAATAATTTTATGTTCTCAATTGAGAATCCATTAGCAAAAAGTTAGGGAGGAATATTTAAATGGAGACCGGCGGTTTAGGAAAAACATATAAGGATGGTGAAGATATTATTAAACAGGGAGATTCTGGAAATTGTATGTATATAATACAATCCGGTGAAGTTGAAGTATTAAGGGATGATAATGGGAAGGAAGTGCGTCTTGCTCTACGCAAAGAGGGGGATTTTTTTGGAGAAATGGCATTGTTCAGTAGAGAATTACGTAGTGCTACTATTCGCGCTTTAGGTGATGCTAGAATACTCACTGTTGATAGAAAAAATCTCCTTAAAAGTATTCAGAAAGATCCTTCATTAGCATTTCGAATTATTGAAACTTTATCGAAAAGGGTCCGTGATTTATCAGAGGAAATAGCTCCATATAAATTGGATAAGTAAAAGATGTTAATTTGTCCTTCGTGTTATACTGAATCTCCTGATATGGCAAATTTTTGTCTGCACTGTGGTACCAGCCTAAAATCACTACCAAATTCAGGAAAAGAGATACCCAATGAAATTGATTCATCGCAAACAAATGAGACGGTGACAGAAGCATTACGTAGATTAATGCCGACTTCCTATGTGGAAAAATTACTTGCTACAAAAGGAAAAATTGAAGGGGAGAGAAGGGTAGTTACAATTCTCTTTTCTGACGTTAAGGGATCAACATCACTTGCAGAAAATCTTGACCCAGAGGAAGTTTTAGAGATCATGAATGGTGCTTTTGATGTTTTGATTGAACCTATTGCTCGTTATGAGGGGACATTGGCCCGACTAATGGGAGATGCAATTCTTGCTTTTTTTGGAGCGCCAATTGCACACGAAGATGATCCTGATCGTGCATGTAGAGCAGCATTAGATATTCTCCAGGGTGCTAGAACCTTCAGCCAAAAACTAGAAAGTGAAAAAGGCATAAAGGGGTTTTCAGTCCGGGTAGGCATTAACACAGGGCTTGTGGTTGTTGCTGAAGTTGGTGCTGATCTACGAGTAGAATATACTGCAATGGGTGATGCTGTTAATGTTGCAGCTAGAATGGAATCTTCTGCTGAATCTGGTACTATATTAATCACTGAAGCTACCAAGAAACTGATAAGTAATGATTTTGAAATTGCTCCAGTTGGTCCCATCCAGGTAAAAGGTAAAACAAAACCTATCAACACATACAATGTACTTGGATTAACCGAAAAAAGTAATCAACTAGAACAAAGTAATTTAAAAACTCCACTTATTGGACGGGAAGTAGAACTGAGACAAATTCAGGAGGCATTTAATAAATTACAGCAAGGGGAAGGGAAAATAATTTCTATCACTGGAGATCAGGGAATTGGAAAAAGCCTGCTTGTTAATGAATCTCTCAAGTTTCAATTATCAGATATTAAACGGGTTGAAGGTGGGGCATTATCATATACCAGTAAAAACAGTTATTGGGTAGCACGTAGTATCTTAAAAGATTATTTAGGTTTTCATCAAGATTCTTCTGATGAAAAAATGAGCGATATATTGCGAAATATGGTTGACACATGTAATGAGGAAGAGTTTTCAGAAATCTATCCATTTCTATTACATTTTCTAAATCTTCCTTTAGAAGAGAAATACTTAAAAAGTGAAGTATGGAATAATGCTGAATTATTAAAAAATCAGATTCATTATGCAGTTAAAAATTTCATTAAAAATGAAGCGATTAAGCAGCCACTTGTGCTTATATGTGAAGATTTGCATTGGAGTGACTCCCCTTCGTTGGAACTACTAAATGAACTTTTTTCTCTTATTGAAGAAGTCCCAATTCTTTTAATATTAGTCTACCGCATTGATGAAAATGAAGGAAAGATTTGGAACTTTCACTACAATAATCTGCAAGCTTACAAAAATATACATGAGATTATTTCATTACATGCACTTAAGCATAATGAATGTGCTTTGCTTATCAATAACCTTTTTGGAACTCAAAAACTACCTACTGAAATACAGGATCAAATGATTAATCGAACAGAAGGTAATCCATTCTTTATAAAGGAATTATTACATTCACTTATTGATAGGGGATTATTAAAATGTGAAGATGAACAGATTAGTCCTGTCAGTATAGAGAGGGAGTTTCAAGTACCCGAGTTGTTACAGAGCATTATTATGGCCAGGATTGACTGTCTGGCACCATCGGAAAAGCTGACCTTACAAACAGCATCAGTGATTGGTCGAATATTTCAAAAGCGTCTATTGGCTCGAATTATGGAAAGTAGCATTTCTAATATAGAATTTGAGAAATCATTGAATGAACTACAGCTTAGTGAATTCATACTCCGACACTTACAGACGAATATAGCTTCTGTAAAAACAGGTTTTGAAAAAGAATATATTATGAAGGATAATCTTGTTCAAGATGTCGTGTATAGTACAATTCTTTTATCCCAGCGTCAGCGGTTACATAGGCAGGTTGGGGAAGTAATAGAAAGTGAATACTCAAAACAAAACGAAGAATTT
This sequence comes from Ignavibacteriaceae bacterium, assembly GCA_049670345.1. Taxonomy (GTDB): domain Bacteria; phylum Bacteroidota; class Ignavibacteria; order Ignavibacteriales; family Ignavibacteriaceae; genus BMS3ABIN03. The sequence continues at coordinate 2,005 of JBATTD010000598.1, read as the reverse complement.
GTGGAAATATTGGCTGATCATTTTGAAAAAGGTAAAGTCCTGGACAAATCGATCTTCTATTACAGGAAGGCAGCTGATAGATCAAAATATATTTTCGCAAATGAAGAGGCTATTTATTTCTATTTAAAAATATTGAAATTATCGGAAGAAGCTCATAACGATCCCCTGGATTTAGTCGAAGTTCACGAATCGCTTGGTGAAGTGTATGCTTTAATCGCAAAGTATTCACTTGCAATAGACCAATATAATGAATCATTAAAATACTATAAGGATACAGCCGCAATTGCAAGAATTTGCCACAAGTGTGGCCAGGTTTATGAGCGTTGGGGTAAATACAATAAAGCACTTGAACTATTTAATGATGGTCTCAGATTGCTGAAGGGTAACAGTGAGAGTTTACAGGCATCCCAAATTTATGCTGGGATGGGTATGGTGCATTACCGACAGGGTAATTATACTGATGCAAAAATATTGAGCATTCGGGCATTAAAAATTTTAGAAAAGGAGGGGAATGAATCGGAGATAGCAGATACTTACAATAATCTTGGTATAATTTATTGTAAAATGGGGGATTTGGCGAAGTCGCTTGAATACCACAAAAAATGCTTAGGCTTAAGAGAGGCTAGTGGACATATGAGTGGTCTTGCAGCATCCAACAATAATTTAGGATACTTGTACCAGCTTCAAAACAATCTTGAGGAAGCAATTGAATATTATAATCGGAGTATAGAGCTTTGCAAAAAAATAGGCAATCTTCATGGTTTGGCCCGGACTTATGATAATCTTAGCCAATTATACAATAGTCAAGGCAAAGAAGAATTAGCGATTGATTACAATTTAAAGGCCATTACTATTTTTGCTAAAATAGCAAAGGAAGGTTTAGAAATGAATTCTGAAGTATTGCGTCAATCTGGAGTGTGGTAATTTTGAAAATAATTTATATTTAATATTAAAAATATTTTTACTATGCATTATATGAGTGAAGAAAAAACCATTTTAGACAAATCGTCCAAATATGTTTCTCAATTTTTCGAAAAAAAACTTCCGGAATGGGCTGTTTACCACAACTTGCAGCATACAATTGAAACAGTTAATGGATGTCTGGAAATTGGTAAAGGATCCAAATTAAAAGAAGATGATCTTGAGATTGTATGCATAGCCGCCTGGTTCCACGACATTGGTTATATTTTCAGTGCAGAAGGACACGAAGAGAAAAGCGTTGAAATTTGTGAGAAATTCTTGAAATCAAATGATTATCCATCTAATAAAATTAGTACAGTTACAGATTGTATATTGGCAACTAAAATAATAAATCATCCGAAAAATCTTTTAGAATTTATTATATGTGACTCAGACTTAATCTCTTTAGGGAGGACTGACTATTTTGAGAAGAATGATTTATTGAAATTAGAAATTGAAATGAGAAGCGGTAAAAAAATAAATGATGAACATTGGCTTCGAAGATCAGCGAAATTTCTTTCATCTCATAAATATTACACGGATTATGCAAAGTTAAATTTCAATCTACAGCTTAATGAAAACTTTCTTACTCTGCAGAAACAAATTGTGGGAGTTAATTCATAAGTTATAGTAGTTATAAAAGAAATACTATCACTTTGAATAGAGATCAAATATTGAAGCATTAAAAAAATGTATTTTTTCCAAGTAATATTCAAAGTTTTTGCTAAAATTATATACTAATTAATGTAGGAAAAAACTGTAATGGATTCAAATGTAAATTTAGAAATAAAACTTCCCAAAGTACCAAACATCGAAATGGTTGCAATCGAAGGTTTGGAAAGAATGGGGGGTTACCTTGGAATATCTGATGAAAAAATCGGAGAAGCCAGAATAATTGTAACTGAAGCAATAATTAATGGATTGGAACATGCAGGAAATGATAATACTTGTGTGAATGTTGAATTCGTAATGAGAAAAGAGAAGCTTACCATCTTGGTTACTGATTATGGAAAAGGATTTGATCCTGAAACTGTTGAAGATCCGG
>JBATTD010000597.1:0-4681 GCA_049670345.1 Ignavibacteriaceae bacterium | reverse complement strand
CTCTACACTTTTGAAAGATTTGACACTTTAAACAACTCTGCTACTCACGCAAGAACTTTCCAGATGCTGTACTTGAATTTTGGCAGCAGGAATGTTTCGTTTAAAACATATCTTAACCTGGAAGGTGATATAGCCGAAAACCTTGTTTACGACCCCCGGTTCAGAGTTTATAATTTTTACCTGGATGTGCGCAATCTATTTGATGTAGTATATTTAAAACTTGGAAGACAGACTCTATACAATGGTGTTGGCGGCGGGGTGTTTGACGGTTTTACACTTGGAGCGAATTACAAAGGATTTGATATTAATGGCTACTATGGCGGCAACGTACCGGCATATCAAAAATTTAAGTTTACAGATGATCTCAGTAATGATTATGTAGCAGGAGGAAAACTAACTGTTAACGCAATTACTAATACGAGAATAGCACTTAGATATATCAATAAAAACTTTAAGAATATTACTTATACAACTACTCGATTAGATCCCAATCTAAATACTATCGATTATCTTATAAATAACAGCTCTCTCCAATATGAATTTTTGACAGCAGAAGTTTCTTACTCTCAGCCTGAAAATTTTCGAATAGATACCCGTTATGATTATGATTTGAATTATTCTGCAACCTCAAAGTTTGAAATCTCCGGTCGGTACGAAGCAATTGAAGATTTTGGATTTACAGGCTATTATAATTATCGTGAACCAAGGATAAGATACAATTCAATTTTTTCTGTATTCGATTACCGGAATTCGCAGGAAATAGAAGTAGGCGCTGATTATTTTATAGCTAAAAAGTATAAGCTAATTGGTAAATTTGCAAATGTTTCTTACGAAGGTGAGAGTGCTCAAAGATTATCTTTAAGTTTGTCTTCGCATTGGGGCACAATTACAGGCAGAAAAACATTTGGTTATGCAGGCGAACTTGATGCAATCTCGTTTTATACTGCCCAAACTGTACTTAACGGTCTATTAACACCGAGCTTTAGTTTTGCGTATACTCGTTATAAATTATCTACAGCAGTCTCTACAAATGAGATGATAACATTCCTTCTTGGATTAAACTACCGTCCAATCAGAACTCTCTCGTTTGATGCACAAGGACAGTACATGAACAACAAAATTTATAATAACGACTTTCGTCTTTTACTGAAACTAAATTTCTGGTTTAACTCTAATTTTTAATATGTAATAAGAATGAAAATAAAACACTTTTATATAATTATTTCTCTTTGTGTGATTGCATTCATAAGTATGACTGCATTTTTTAGCAGAGTGGCTCTAGATGAAGAAATCGGAGGAAATAAAAGTCTAATTAATTTTTCTCATTCTTTTCATAGCGATTTGGCGGAGTGTGCTGATTGTCATACAGCGGTTATTGTAAGTACTTCCTTAGATGATAGACTGCTTCCTGATCATGATGATTGCACCAGCTGCCATGAAGTTGATGACGATGAAGAATGCAGTACCTGTCATAGCAATGAAATATTTGAGCCGTTAATACAAACAAAATCTGAATTGATATTCAGTCATAAAGATCATCTGGATGATGAACTTGATTGTGCAAATTGTCATAAGGATTTTACGTCGATAGATTATAGTGATGAAGCTGATCAGAAAATTCCACCTATGGAATTATGTGTATCCTGCCATAGTCCGGAAGAAACAGCGCCAAACTTTTGTGAAAGCTGTCATATATCAACGGTGAACCTGATTCCTCAAAATCATGTAACTGATAACTTTATAAGAGGTCATAAATTTTTAGCACAATCATTTGATGCAAATTGTATGATGTGCCATGATAACTCAACATGTGATGAGTGCCATATATCAACTACCACAATTACCGAAAATAATACTCCGGATGATTTTTATCAGCCTTATATGCCAAGCCAGGGTATTGATGGAACAAATCAGCAGGTAATTGAAAGATTACATGAACTTAATTACAGGTATATTCACGGCATAGATGCGAACTCCAAGGTTACTGAATGTCAGACTTGTCATCAAATTGAAAGCTTTTGTGCAAATTGTCACACATCTGAACTTGGTGATTTTTCACTTGGTGGCGTTGCCCCGTTGTCACATATTGGACCTAATTTCAAAACGATTGGTGTTGGAAGCGGAGGTGGAGAACATGCAATCCTGGCCCGCAGGGATCTTGAAAGCTGTACGGCATGCCACGATGTTCAGGGCGCTGATCCCAGTTGTATTACCTGTCACCTCGATAGTGATGGAATACAGGGAACAAATCCCAAAACTCATGTTTCAAATTTTTTGCGCAATGAACACGGAGACTGGCATGTTAGTATGGGTTCAATCTGTTATAATTGTCATACAAGTGCAACACCATCTTCCAGGAAAACGGATGGATTTTGTAATTACTGTCACGGATTATAATACTTAACGTTTTTAAAGATTTAATGATGAAGAAAAAACTAATCAAAATATTATTGCCACTGCTTGTTTTCGGAATTCTTGCAGCTTGCAGCAAGCTGGTAGATGAATTACCAACGGCACTCGAAATTGGCACTCATAATCCGGGAATTTCAGATACAGGTTCAATAGGTTTTCATAGTAATTTGGTACTGAACGCACCAAATGGAATGTTCGATTGTCAGGAGTGTCATGCAGTAGATTGGTCCGGTGGAATTACTGGTGTTGGCTGTAATACAACGGATTGTCATCCAAGCATAAATGTACATGTTGGGGGTATAATAGATACAACATCAAATGATTTTCACGGCAATTTTGTTAGGCAGAACGGATGGAATATATTGGATTGCCAAAAATGTCATGGAGAAGATTATGACGGTGGTGCTACTTCTCCAAGTTGTCTTTCCTGCCACACACAGTCTAATGGACCGGAATCATGCAGTACGTGTCATGGTGATTTTGGTGATCCGGCGATAATAGCACCGCCCCAGGATACTAATAATAATACCAGCACGGATAATGTTGGTGTAGGGGCTCATAATACTCATTTATATCAGAACGATATTGGAAGCCAGATTCCTTGTTCAACCTGCCATGTTGTTCCTCAGAATTATTCTGACCCCGGTCATGCTATTGATGATCCACTTCCTGCTGAAGTAATATTTAGTCCTCTTGCAGTTCATAACATTGCCGATAACCCGGTTTATGAACATTCATCCGCAACCTGTTCAGATACATATTGTCACGGCAATTGGGAATTTTTAAAAGATTCTTCATCCTTCCAATTTGCATATGCTGAGGATAAAATGGTTGGAAATAACCGGTCTGTTATATGGAATATAGTAGATGGGACTCAGGCAACTTGCGGTTCCTGTCATGGTCTTCCACCGACAGGACATATGCCGGCTGAAATCGAATTCTGTAGTACTTGCCACCCTGGTATTGTTGATTCTGACGGCAATATAATTAACACCGAGAAGCACATTAATGGTGAGATAAACGTATTTGGGAATTGAGAAATATTTGAAAGATTTAAGAGTATAAGCCGCTGTTATAAGCGGCTTTTTTTATGGCGGCGAGGGAGCAATTCTAACTCATACCCTCTCAGCCCGATTTTACTAAAAATTTAGTATCTGAACAAGTTAACCATTTCAATTGTACTGAGTGCCGCATCCCATCCTTTATTAACTGCTTTTATTCCTGCTCTTTCAAGTGCTTGCTCAATTGTATCGGCTGTAATAATAACAAATATAACCGGCAAGCCAGCTTTTAATCCTACCTGAAACATCTTTTTGGATACTTCTGCAGAAATGTAATCGAAATGAGATGTGCCTCCACGTATAACTACACTCCGGTTGTTTTTAACCGGTGCCGTATATTCCATTTTTGAAATTATTGAAGAATGTCAATTTAATCTACACGGCGTGAACGTACACCAAAATCCACATTATCCTTTATCCACTTAAAAAAACGTTCCTGGCTTTCATATGTTGTATCTGGTAATAGAATATTGGGATCTTTCCAAGATTCCATAACCTGAGCATCCTGCGTCCAAATTTTAACCCGTTTACGTGAAACTTTAGTTTGCCAGTCTTTTCCTACAACTGCATCGGTATAAAGCAGGCGGATGGTGATATTTCTGGCCAGAAGTTCCAACGGCTTTACAATTATATCTTCAAAATCAGCCTTTTTCTTACCCCTGGTAGGAACATCAGGAATGCCATCACTTATCATTACAATCGAAATGGGTTTCAAAATCAGGTTGCGGTCTCTAACGGTCCGGGCAATTTGATCAAAGAAAGCGTTATAATCAGTAAAGGGATTGAATTTATTATTTGGAAAACTCTTTTTAAGCTGTTCCCGTATTTCAACTATAGATTTGTTCTCAAAATCAGATATCGGGTAAAGTGTTTTCGGCTCATCCTGCTTTTCGCCACCGATTGATCCCACAAAAAGAACTTTGGGTACATCCAGCCCTCCATATCCGTTCAGATGAGCACTAATATAGTGCGCCAGGAAATCTATGGAGTCATCGAAATATTTCCCTTGTAAAAATGATCCACTGATGTCCACACCGATAAACATAGATAACCTGGGTTTTGGGTCACCGCCAAAACCACAGGAATTAAATGAAATTAGTATACTTATTATGATAAATATTGGTAATATCTTTTTTATTAAGCTCATCAGGAAACTCCTATAGTTTTATTAAAATTATGCATCAATATGCTTTTTCTACTACCCTCTT
>JBATTD010000596.1:0-3085 GCA_049670345.1 Ignavibacteriaceae bacterium | reverse complement strand
GTATTTGCTTCCGTAACTAATAGTACTATCAATCATTCCAAATTTGCGTCTCTTCGTTTAAAGGATGCCATTGTTGATTACTTCAGAAACAGAACAGGCAAACGCCCTTCAATCGATACAAGAGAACCGGATGTATGGTTTAATCTGTATATTGAAAATAATGAAGCCACTATTAGCGTGGATACATCAGGTGGCTCTCTTCATCGCCGCGGTTACCGTAAACAAAGTGTTCAAGCACCAATGATTGAGACTTTAGCTGCCACCATCATTAATTATTCCGGATGGGATTTCAAATCACCTATGTTTGATCCTTTTTGCGGATCGGGCACTTTGCTTTGTGAAGCATATATGTTTGCATCTAACACTCCTGCATCTATCTTTCGTAAAAAGTTTGGTTTTGAAAGACTTCCTGATTTTAATCTTTCTCTTTGGAAGAAGATTAAAGAAGATGCATTAGAAAAAATAATACCGGTTAAAAAAGGTACCATTGCAGGAAGTGATATTTCTTCGGATGCCGTAAAAGCATCAATCGAAAATTGTAAAGTGATTGATAAGGACAATGTAATAGAGATAAAAAACAATGATGTTTTTGACATTGATAAAATTGATGGGAGTACTATAATTTGCAACCCTCCTTATGGAATAAGGATAGGGAAGAGCGATGACCTTGATGACTTCTATAAAAGATTTGGTGATTTCCTTAAACAGAGATGTAAAAACTCAACAGCATTTATTTATTTCGGTGATAGAAAGTTTATAAAAAATATCGGGTTAAAACCATCCTGGAAAAAGCCGCTTTCAAACGGCGGGCTTGATGGGCGGCTCGTAAAATATGAGCTGTATTGAAATATTAAATAATAGTATATATTAATAACTAAGGTTACGCAAATTCTGTTTTTGACTTGCTACGCCCTTTAAGGCGTGGATTAAAAAAACTTTAATACTCTGGACTTTAGTCCAAGAAAAAAAATAATATGAGCGAAAGCCCGGTTTTCGTAGTGGCTTCTTGCCATAAGTTAAACCTGCCTGCGGTAAGCAGGAATAGTGCCAATTCACAAATCATATTGTATAACATAAGTTAATAATTTAACAGGAACGAAAATGATTGATCCTTTATTAATAGCAGCCGGTGTCTGCGGCTTTTTATGTATTTTGTTTCTTTTTGCATTTATAGCTGCGATCAGGAAACGTAAAGTATTGGGCGCAGTAAGAAATTTTACTTTTACTTTTCTTATGCTTGTGCTTGCATTGTTATTTGCTACAATTACTGTCTCATTAAAAGGTTACCAGGCACTCACTCACGAAGAATTGGCAGCCACGGTAGAGATAATGCCTGTAAGTGATCAGAAGTTTATTGCACGTTTTACTTTTCCGGATAGCACCATAGCTAAGTTTGAACTTGCCGGGGACGAACTCTATGTTGATGCTCATATACTTAAATGGAAATCATTAGCCAATCTGTTTGGCCTTCATACTTTTTACGAACTCGATCGTGTTGCAGGAAGATATTCCGAAATTGAAGAGGAGACTTCAAAAGACCGAACCGTCTTTTCACTTGGTAAGGAGAAAATGGTTAATATATTTGACCTTCGACTTGAGTATGAACTACTCTCATTCTTACTTGATGCCAAATACGGGTCGGCTTCTTTTGTTAATGTTAGTAATTCTGCAAAATTTAATATAATGGTTTCAACAACCGGTTTATTAATCAGGACAGAAGAATAATAACAGGTAGAATATAATTATCAAAAATCAATTAATGATATTGAAAAATTATAAATGTTATAAAAATCTATAAAGGAAAAGTAATGGATCAAATAAATGAATACCGTTATCGTGGTGCGGGTGCACTGATTTATTTGCAGGAAAAGCATATGCGTTCTTTTCTGCCTGTTTGGAAGCTGGCAAAGGAAGAAAATGTTAAACTGCCTGAAACAACTGATCCGGATTACCGCTCACTTGAAACAGTTCTATTTCATGTTTTTCGTGCTTCAAGAGGATATTTAAAATGGATTTGTAAAAAATTAGATTTACCCGATCCGGGAATTGATTCTCCCCCGGCAATAGAAGTGATAGAACTGAGAGCAGAGAGCTATTTAGAATATCTTTTGGAAAAATGGAGAGGACCTTTAAAGGAATTGGATGAAAAAGTTTTTTACGATAAAGCTTATCTTGCAAGATGGGGTGTTGAATATTGTATTGATGCAATGCTTGAGCATGCGGTAATGCACCCGATACGACATGAATTCCAGTTATCAAATTTAATCGCCGACAACAAGTAAGCGGATTAAGTTTTTGGTAGATCGCCGAAATAAAAAAGAGCCGTTAGTTGACGACTCTTTAAAAATGAAAGTTGAACTCTATTTTATTTCATCAACAACATTTTTTAAGTATTTCTCCTTGTCACACTGAGCCTGCCTGTCGGCAGACAGGTGTGACTATCAGTCTTCGACAGGCGGTTCTTAGTCTCAGTTACCTGTTGGATTTATCTCTCCTCCTTGATAAGCAATATATAACCATATATCTCCTTCTTTAATTAAAATATCTGTCCAGCGACTTGTTTCACTTTTCTTCTTACCGTCATATGATTCATTAAGCACGCGAGCATAATAATGTGCTATTGCAATTTTATCTTTGACAATAATTCCCACCGGACTGACCTGATACTCCAATATTTTTGAAATTGCTTTATTAGCATTGAACCACCTATTTGCGTTAGATTTATTACGGGGCATTGGATAAGAAAAGGACCATCCAAGAATATCCGGATGCGAATATTCTTCAACCCAGTTTTTACCATCCTTATCAGCTTGCCATGTAGCTTCTACTATTGCCCATACTTCTTTCTGCTCTGGAGTCCATTGCTGAGCCTGAATATTTTGCGTAGGTAAAACCTGTAAAAGTAAAACGAAGAGAAAAATTAACATTTTCATAACATCCTCCTATTAATGATGAATTTTGTAAGGACAGTTTGCCCTTACATTTTTTATTTGAGCAATAACATTTTCTTAGTTTCAACAAAACTTTGCCCTGAGCACGGCCTACCGGCAGGCAGGCCAGTCGAAGGGGCACCTGCCTGTAGTCT
>JBATTD010000595.1:0-3333 GCA_049670345.1 Ignavibacteriaceae bacterium | reverse complement strand
CCCATACATCTATCGATTCTTCTTCCCCGATTTCAAAACCAAGTACAACCGTGGATAAAGCATCAATAGCCATTCCCAGGAACATACAATTCTCATCACTATCCTTTGATGTACAGTTAAATTTTGTACCGACTAAATGTATTAATCGTGATTCGTGTTCCGGTGAACTTGCATCAAGATATTCTTCCCAATTTGCACAATCTAATAAATACTTTCTAATTTTTTGGTTAATCCTGGAAGGAGAGTTTGGATAGATCGACCGGAGATCACGGTAAGATAAACCGCCTAAATATGCTTCAGTAAGCGCACCAAAATCCGGAATTTTGTTTTCTATCTTGTTTTGAACCCAGGTCTTCCGACAATTACGGCATCGAAATCGCTGATTATTTGTAGAGGTCCGTCCATGTTTTATTATTCTTAAACTATTACAGAACGGACATCTGACTTCCGGAGCATTTTCCATAGTTTCTTTAAAATATCTAATTTTCTGCGTCTAAATTTAATAAAATTTAGGTAGGATTGACAATTAATTAAGTGAAATCCATATGATTTTGATGTTAAATTATCTTAGGCGAAGTATGTGACTTCATTATGGAGTGATATATGCAAAATCTAGTATATAAGATTTCAAAGCTACAAGAGATGCAGTACTTACTAAGGATGGGTTTGTATGATTATATAAATGTGAACAGTACTTTCGATCATCAATAATAGTTGCATCCATTTACTGGGTTATCTCTTGTTGGAGTATTCTATTCAACCTATATCCTTCCTTAAAAAAAACAGAACTATTTAATTCATACAAGACTTGATATTAATATTCACAATAATTTATACCGAATTAATAAAAAAAGTTGTTAAACTTTTGCTTCTGTTAAATATTTCGCGTACAACACAAAGAATACAAAACTTAATTTGTAATTGATTTTACTATAGTGCTTAAGTAATTTTCATGCGTCTACTAACAATAGATTTTAACAGGTGGATAAATTATGAGCCTTGGAAAAAGATCTTGCACGCATGAAGATTGGCCTCTTCATAGGGTAACACTTTTTCTATCAGCACTCACCTTGGGACTATTTATTGGGATTGATATTCTAGACAGGGGATTCAAAATCGATGTTTGGACTAATATCCCCTATTCTTTTATACCAATTTCAAATTTATTTAAAGGTATGTCTGGTTTTGATCAGCTTAGTGTTAGCATACCTTCTTGTACTGATGGTTGTTTGGGCAATTGCATTGGCTTTGCATGTTAAGTTGAGTTTAAAGTCTTTGGTAACCTTGCCCTTATTATTGGTTTTTATATTGGTAAGACCTTAATGAATGTAGATAATAAATATTCATAACTCTTAAAATTAAAGGAGTCAATATGGCTAATGGAAATGGTAAAACACCAAAATTGGATGAACTGGAAAAGGGTGCCTGGCCTAGTTTCGTAAAAGAAATTAAAACAGAGGCCAAAAAAAATCCGATGGCTAAAGATTTGTTGGGTCAGCTCGAGCGATCGTATGAGGAAAGGATCGGACACTGGAAACACGGCGGTATAGTCGGTGTAATGGGATACGGAGGCGGCGTGATTGGAAGATATTCTGATCTGCCTGAAGAATTTCCAAATGTTTCACACTTTCATACTCTGCGTATTAACCAACCTGCAGGATGGTTTTATACTTCAGATGCTTTAAGAAAATTGTGTGATATCTGGGAAGCACATGGTTCGGGTTTAACAAATATGCACGGATCTACCGGTGATATAATTTTTCTTGGTACAAAAACAGATGAACTTGAACCAATTTTCAAGGAACTTACGGAAGCAGGTTTCGATCTGGGTGGTTCCGGCTCCGATGTTAGAACCCCAAGCTGTTGCTGCGGAGAAGCCAGGTGCGAATGGGCTTGTTACGATACAATGAAATTAACTTACTTTCTAACTATGCATTACCAGGATGAGCTTCACAGACCAGCTTTTCCGTATAAATGGAAATTTAAAATGTCGGGTTGTCCTAACGATTGTGTTGCATCGGTTGCAAGAGCAGATATGTCAATAATCGGAACATGGCGTGATTCAATAAGAATGGATAATAAAGCCGTAACTGAGTATGCAAAATCAGGAATGAACATTGAGAGAGATGTGGTTGGTAATTGCCCGGCTAAATGTATGGAATGGGATGGTGAAAAATTAGCTATTGATAACAAATCGTGCAGAAAATGCATGCATTGCATAAATGTTATGCCCAAGGCACTTCGCCCGGGTATTGATAAAGGTGCAACAATTCTTATTGGATCAAAGGCGCCTATTGTTGAAGGCGCGTTACTCTCCTCAGTCCTCGTTCCGTTTATCAAATTAGAAGAACCTTATACTGAACTTATTGAACTGGTTGATGCAATCCACGAAGTATGGGCAGAAGAAGGAAAGAATAGAGAAAGAGTGGGTGAATTTATTCAAAGAGTGGGACTTGGTAATTTCCTTGAAGCAATTGGAGTTGAACCGATTCCTCAAATGGTTGCTCATCCAAGGGAGAATCCATATGTATTTTATGAAGAATATTTTGAAGAGGATGGCGAAGAAGAATCCGAAGAAGAAAAATAACTTATAATATCAATTAAGTAATTGAAAAGATTTTAAAGAATACAAAATAAGGAATAAAAAAATGGCCGAAGAAAAAAAGAAAAGGATTACCGATATAGGTCCACCACATTATGAAAAATTCTTACCTCCAATTATTAAAGAAAATTATGGTAAATGGAAATACCATGAAATCTTAAAACCCGGAGTAATGGTACACGTTTCGGAATCGGATGATAAATTATTCACTGTTCGTGCAGCTTCACCCCGTCTGCTTGGTATTACTTCAATCAGGAAGTTTGCTGATATAGCCGATAAATATTCAGATGGCTATTTAAGATTTACAAGCAGAAACAATGTTGAGTTTCTGTTAACAGATAAATCAAAAGTTGATCCTCTAGTTGCAGAACTGAAGGTTGAAGGCCACCCCGTTGGCGGTATGGGAAATTCAATTTCAAATATAGTCCATACACAGGGATGGGTACACTGCCATTCGGCAGCTACAGATGCATCCGGTATTGTAAAATCTGTAATGGATGAGCTTATTGAATATTTTACTGATATGAAACTACCTGCTAAACTTCGTGTTGCTTTAGCTTGTTGTTTAAATATGTGTGGAGCTGTACACTGTTCCGATATCGCAATATTGGGAATTCACAGGCGTCCGCCAAAGACAAATTTCTCTAAATTGAATACAATGTGTGAAATCCCGATGGTAGTTTCATCATGTCCAACAGCGGCAATTAAGCCAACCACAATTGATGGTAAAC
>JBATTD010000594.1:0-1945 GCA_049670345.1 Ignavibacteriaceae bacterium | reverse complement strand
GCTCAACACAGACAGGGTGAACGCAGTTGGCAAACCTTAGCTGGATGGAAAGGATTTATGAGTTATTATTTTGTGGCAAATATTAAAATTAATGATTTGGAAGAATACAAAAAATATATCAACGAAGTTGATGAAGTATTTTCCAGGTACAATGGTAAGTATTTGGCTATAGATGATAATCCCACTGAACTTGAAGGAAGTTGGAAATATTCAAGAGCCGTGATTATAGAGTTTAAGAATAAAGAAGATTTTAAAAGTTGGTATAACTCAAAAGATTATCAGAGAATATTACAATATCGATTAAATGCAACTGACTGCGATACAATTTTAATAAAAGGTAAAGATGCCTAAGTATTAATTTTGTTTACAATAGGGTTAACAAACGGTCAAACTCCGACCGCGTGCATGTGTTGCGTTGAGTTTGTAATTTTTAAATTAGGATTTTCAGTTTTACATTGCTGCTAAGTCTGTAGCGTTTTAGGAAGAATAAATTAATAAATTTTCTGTTGTGTTTAACTTCGGTAAACTGTTCGTAGCCGCGGGTTAAACTTGGCGTAAGGCGAATAGGATTGAAATAATGAAAATAGAATATGAACCAATTGGTTTCGTTCGTAGCCCGTACAAAAATCTTAAGGAAATACCGAATCAACCACACTATGCAAAAGATATAACTGGGCAAGTTGAAATTTTCCCCGAATATGAACTTGGTCTAAAAGACCTGGACGGCTTCTCTCATTTAATATTAGTTTGTCACTTTCATATGTCGTCGGAATTCCGTCTTCAAGTTGTTCCATCGCGAGAAACTGAAATAAGAGGCCTTTTTTCAACACGATCACCTAATCGACCAAATCCTGTAGGCATTTCAATTGTGAGACTAAAAAAAATAGAAAAAAATATTTTGCTGATTTCTGATCTTGATATTTTGGATGGAACACCAGTTATTGATTTAAAACCTTATGTTGGCGAGTTTGAAAAACTATCAGATGTCAGTATTGGTTGGAACCATGTCATGAAGAAACAATAAAATCCAATAGAAAAATATGGACGTAATAATGAAAGTTTCGCTTGACAAACAAATGCACGTTGACCATAAAAGCATGATTGGTGTATTTGTACAATTCATTGATTAACTACCTGTTATAAAGGCACAATTGCTTTTGTGGCGGGTGATTTGAACGTTAGGCTTCTCAAAAAAAGGAGATAAAGAAAATGAGTATACAAAATGTGGCATGGAACGCTATTAAATGGAAGTTTATAAAAAAGCATTTAGGTTTCACTGAAGAAGAAATGAAAACATTCCGAGAAAATCCAAGAAATGAAGATATCTTAAATAAGGCTCCGGAGTTACTTAAGAAGACAATCGTTGTGGAAGTAATTGATTCACATGGTTGTAATAGTCAGCATAAAGTTGGCGACAAGCTTTACTTTGATGCACTAGGAAATCTTTTAACTAAAAAGTGTCCCAAAAGAATATGTATTCATGCTTTGCATGCTATAACACCTCAAATTTTTACTGTAAATGAACTTCTTTGTGCTGGTGTTGATCCCAATGAAATGAGGTTCAAGCGTGCCGCGTGCTTTGACGTGGGATTGGAGTGTGGCGGCTGGGGCCGCATCGTAATGGAAATAAAAGTGTAGGATCGCAAGAAAACCTAACTAGCGGTTCAAATTGACCGCGAATACTGCCGGGTTTTATGCACGTGTGAGTTTGGTAATAATGGAAAAACTAAATAATTTATTATTGTTACTTTAATGTTATACCTAAAAAAAGAGGATGAAATGATGAAACAGATAAAGTACGTAGTAATATGTTTTGGCTTCTTATTACTATTGGTAGGATGTGAAGTCGGCAACCGAACCGATAAAAATGTTGCTGAGTTTTCATTACTAGATGGCAATGAATTTGTGATGGAGGTAGACAGAATCTCAGAAATGCCGGACGTGC
>JBATTD010000593.1:0-14083 GCA_049670345.1 Ignavibacteriaceae bacterium | reverse complement strand
GAATAAAGAGTCACATCATTTTTTATAAGTTTCTCAACAAGTTTTGAGTTAGAATCTGATTCCGTATCAATTTTTGTTAAAGGGCTGAAGAGTAAGGGATGGTGGGTAATAATAAAATTACATTTCTTTATAAGTGCCTGTTTTATCACATTCTCATTTAAATCTAGACTAAGCATAACGTTTTTTATTTTTCTACTAGTCGTCCCAACCTGAAGTCCGACATTATCTCTATCCCATGCAATTGCTTTAGGTGCCCACTCTTCTATATATTTTATAACTTCTTTACACTGCATAATAAAAAAAAAGCACCTCGGTTGAATCGGGGTGCATTTCTAATTTTATCTTATTTCGGGGTAATTATTTTCCCCTATGTTAACTTTTTCAAGAAATTTCTTTCTATCTTTCATAATTCCTTTCATATTCAGAACAGTAATATAACGGAAATTAATTACATTATCAATTAGTGGATGGGTAATCCGACTCTAAATTTTATTTCTTTCGACCCAATTACCGTCGGATTTAATAAGTTCGATCAATTCATCAACTGCCTCGGAAGCAGGAACGTTTCGTTTAACAATTTCTTTTTCTTTGTATAGGGTTATTTTATCCACGCCAGAACCAACATAGCCATAATCAGCATCAGCCATTTCACCCGGCCCATTTACGATACATCCCATCACGGCTATTTTTAATCTTTTTAGATGTTCTGTCGTTTTGCGAATCATTTCCGTTGTTTCTTGCAGATCAAAAAGCGTCCTGCCGCATGAAGGACAGGCAATATATTCTGTTTTGGATATTCTAACCCTTGCAGCTTGCAGTATTCCGAAGAGTGCTCTGTTAATTATTTTTTGAGCAGATTCTCTGGTGTTGACAAATCTTTTAATGTGTCTATTATTGGTTGTGTTATTATCAGAAAAATGATTGTGCCCAACCCAAACTCCGTCACCAAAACCATCAATTAATAATGCGCCAAAATCAGTCGAAGAATAAATTCTGAATTGATCTGATGAAATGTTTTCGTATTCTCTTTTTACGATCACAGGATTTACAATATCCTTATGAATTAGCTCAAAGAATAATCTTCGTTGTTCTGCCATTCCATGCTTGTTTTTTGTTTCGGCTACAAGAACAATTTTATCATCTGATTTTAATTTCTCAATTAAATCCTCTGTTAAAGAATTTAAATCTATTAATAAAAAATTAAGTTTGGATGACAATTCTTTTTCACTTAAGTATTGTTCTTTTGTTAAAAGAGGAAAACTTTCTTTCTTATCATTAAGCCCTAACCAAAAATCATAATCGCAGATAATTTTTAAACCCGAAGGTGGATTGAAAGTTAAAGTATTTTTGCCCAGGTAAATAATATCGGCAGCAGCATCTTCCATCTTCCATTTATCTGTAATTTCATCATAATTATATCCGATGTCTTTAAGATCTTTATAAGAGGTAACTTTTCGCAGACTAAAGCCTGCGATCACAGTCGGAAGGTTGCTCCCACCAATTCCGGAGACTGCAACAGATGCTTTTCTTTTATAGATAAACGGATCGATTGGAATTTCATCAAGCGGTTTAATTGAATCATGATTGTCTCTGTTTTTGTATCTGTTAGCTAAAGAGATTGCAACCGGCACTTCAAATTCAGGGTCTTCCGTAAGTGAAACTCTTATTGTATCACCGATTCCATCCTCCAGTAAAGTTCCGATTCCAACCGCAGATTTTATTCTTCCATCTTCACCACCGCCGGCTTCGGTTACTCCAAGATGAAGCGGGTAGTTCATTCCTTCTTGTTCCATTTTTTGTATAAGAAGACGATATGCCTGAACCATAACTTGCGGGTTGCTAGATTTCATAGAAAGAACAATTTCATGATAGTTTAACCCTTCACAAATACGTACGAACTCCAAAGCAGATTCAACCATGCCATACGGAGTGTCGCCATAACGGCTCATTATTCTATCGGATAACGAACCATGATTTGCACCAATACGCATCGCTGTCCCGTATTCTTTGCAGATTTTTACAAGCGGAGTAAACTTTTCTCTTATTCTCTGAAGTTCTATCTCGTAACTTTCATCGGAATAGTCGATCGATTCAAATTTTTTCTTATCTGCATAATTACCCGGATTTACTCTAACCTTTTCCACGATACGTGCAGCAACTTCCGCTGCATTTGGTGTGAAATGAATATCGGCAATCAGCGGAACATTGTAACCTCTTTTTCTAAGTTCGTTTTTTATTTTTTCCACATTTTTTGCTTCATTAATGCTCGGGGCAGTAATTCTAACATACTCACATCCTGCATCAACCATTCTAATGGTCTGTTCAACCGTTGCATTCGTATCCATTGTATCGGTTATCGTCATCGATTGTATCCGGATAGGATTGCTTCCGCCAAGGGGAACCTCTCCAACATAAACTTCTCTCGTTTTGTAACGCGAATATTCTGTTAAACTATTGCAATATTTTTTCATCATCTCAATCACTTAATCATATTTAAAACTGTTTCAGCAAATTGCTCTGCCGAACGAGGTCCGTCTGCAGTTACTACTGCATTTTCTGCAATGATTGATCTGTCTTTATATTCAATACCTAAATTGATCAGTTCATTTTTATCTTCATACCAGCAGGTAGCTGGAATCTTCGAAAGCAATCCTGCCCTTGCAAGAATTATTGGAGCGCTACAAATAGCAGCAACTATTTTTCCGGCGCCTTGAAAATTTCGTACTATTTTATGTAGTGTTTCGTTATCCCAATAATCTTTACTTCCTTTTCCTCCAATTAAAACAACAGCCGAAAAGTTTTTATCGTTCACATTATAAAAATCAGTATCTGCCTTTACTTTTAATCCGTTATCTCCACTGCAAACAGAGTGCGAGTCCGATGTGATAAAAATTCTTTTACCTGCTTTAATAAACACCTTTCTAATAATTAAGTATTCTTCTTCGCTAAAACTATTTGCGGAGAGGAAAATTAAAATGCTATTTTGGGTAATATGATTTTGCAAATTTTATGGTTATTTATTATTGTGAGCTGCAAATATAAGATAATGCCGGTTTAGAGGAAAAGTAAAAAAAAGCAGTTAATATTAATAGAGTTGATATTTTGTAGTAGATTTGATGTTTGACAATTCTCGTTAGAGATGATTATTAATAATCACGGCAGAGAATACCTAACGGCATTTGATAATAGTTATAATACGTTTTATTTAGTCGAACAACATTTTAAAGATAAATGAGAATTCCCGAATCCAAAATAGAAGAAATAAGAATAACAGCTAATGCTGTTGATATAATATCCGAATACGTTCAATTACGTAAGCGCGGGAAAAACTACGTTGGTTTATGTCCCTTTCATAATGAAAAAACGCCATCATTTACCGTTAGTGATGAGAAGCAGATCTTCCATTGTTTTGGCTGCCACACAGGCGGAAATGTTTTTAAGTTTTTAATGGAATATAAAAAAATCTCTTTTGTAGAAGCCGTACAGGAAACTGCTGAACAATTAGGTATCCCTTTGGAATACCAGGAATCCGCCGGATATGAAGAGCAGCAAACAGAGCAGGAAACACTTTATGATATTAACACCGAAACGGCAAAGTATTTTTTAAATAATTTACTTAATGATGAAGAAGCCGAGGGTGCAAGAAAATATTTTAAGGCAAGAAACATAAAACCACAAACAATTCGTGCATTCGGTTTGGGTTACACTTTAAAAGGATGGGAAAACTTTATCAACTTTGCTAAAGGAAAAAAGATTGATTTAGATAGAGCTGTTAAGTTAGGTTTGATCGGTAAAAGCGATGACGGAAGATATTACGATAAACTCCCCGGCAGACTTATCTTTCCTATCTTTTCACCTAACGGCAGAGTTGTTGCATTTGCAGGAAGAATACTCGACCCCGATGAAAAAGGTGCAAAATATATTAACTCACCCGAATCTCTTATTTACTCTAAAAGTAAAATCCTTTATGGATTATCATTTGCAAAAGATGAAATAAGAAGACTGAACAAAGCGATACTTGTTGAAGGTTATATGGATTTGATTTCGCTGTACCAAAGCGGGATAAAAAATGTTGTTGCAGTTTCAGGCACAGCCTTAACTGATGATCAGGTTAAACTATTATCACGTTATACAAAGGATGTTGTGCTTTTATTCGATTCTGATACAGCAGGAATAAAAGCTTCGATGCGCAGTATTGAATTATTGTTAAAACAGGATATGGAAGTGAAGATTGTTTCGCTGCCCGAGGGAGAAGATCCGGATTCTTATGTTAATAATTTTGGGAAGGATAAGTTTGATGACTTAATGAAGAAGGCGGAAAATTTTATCGAGTACCAAACACGCTATTACGATTCTCTGGGGAAATTAGATGATCCTGCTTCTGCGGCTGATGCAATTCGCGATCTTGTAAAATCTTTAGTGCTTATAAGAGATGAACTGAAAAGAAATCTGTTGATTAAAAACATTGCAAAGAAATTTAATCTTAGAGAAAAACTGCTTGAATCAGAATTGAATAAAATTATCAGAAAAGAATCAAATAGAAGATCACCCGTTGTTCGATCATCTGAAAAAGAAAAAACGGCGAAAGATGGTCTGCAGAAAATAATAGACGAAGGAAATACCGACCCGCTGCTGTACAATTTGGAAAAGCAATTAATCAAATTATTATTTGAGGGACAAAAGCCGATAATAAAATTTATTTCCAAAAATATTTCTGCCGAAGAATTTAATATTGAAGTGCATCACCAGTTAGCAAACCTGGTTTTTGAAAAAATAGGTGATGAAGAATTAATTAGCGCAAGTAATTTAATCGGTCAAATAAAAGACGAAGAACTTGAGGCGTATATAAGGGAAATAACTTTTGAACCTCATTCAATCAGTACCAATTGGGAGGAAAGAAACCCCGGAATGACACCCGAAATGATTTTGCAAAAATATACGAAAGATATCGTACTAAAATTTAAACTGTTCAAAATAGATCAACAGATAAAAGATAATCATTATAAAATTGATTCTGCCGATAAAGAGGAAGATGTACTGCAATTGATGGTTTCCAACAAAGAATTGGAAGAAGAGAAAAAAGTTCTTAAAGAAAATTTTGAAGAGATAGACCCTGAGTGAACCAATTTTAAGACAATTGCTAAAAGGTATTAAAAATTAGATCAATTCATAGACTATCAAACAGAACCCCGCTCCCTCAATCTTCCTCAACACTTTTAATTTCCTCAAAATACGAAGAAGCATTTACAAGTAAAGTTGTTCCTACATCATCTAACAACTTATTAATGTTGTTAATATATGCTTGCGCATTATTTTCATCAATGGGAGGGATGCCGAAAATTGAAAGATCTGCAGTTGGTGACTCTTCTCTAAAAATTTCTGTGCTGGTTTTATTTCCCGTTGTGTTATCTATTATTTTTACTGTTGCATCAATTCTGAATGTTCGCATTAAACGTTGTGCTTCATTTTCTAAAATACGCGAGCTGGAAAAATTGTTTTTTATAGTTAATAATCGTATCTCCGCATCTCGCCAATCCTCGTTTGTTGTAATAAATCTTACAAGCGTTAAAGCCAGTGAAAAATTGTTTCCCGCACCTCGCCACCATATATCAATTCGTTTCTTATCGCCAAAACCTTCCTCTTCATTGTAGTGAAGAAAAAGTGAGTTATAATCGAGTTTGTTAAAAGTTTTTATAAGATGAGCAAACTTTAAGGGTTGTTTTGTGTTTCTTGCCCAGCCCATCAAAATTGTATTTGGTTCGATGCTTGAGAATCCGTAAATGCTTGCAATAACTTCCATCCCCTCATAAATATCACGGCATTCCTGTCTTCTGATAAAAATACCTTCTTCGTCTTCTTGTTCTTCGCCTTCCTGATTAACAGATTGTCCGGCCTTAGTAAATAGCAAGTTAGAAGAATTGTTTTCAATGAGATCAAAATTCGATACCATTCCCAATTTACCTGCGAGTGCTTTTGCCATTTCAGTTAAGTAGGGTCTTGCATAACTTCCACCGCTGAAGAGAATAACATTAGGTCTCCAGTTTCTCCACTCGCTTGGTCTGTTCTTAAGTTTAATTAATCCATAACGAACAACTGCCTCCCAAAATCCTCCCCACGTATCACCGCTTTTTAAAGCCAATTCTTTTCTTTGAAGATACAAGAAAACCAAACCCAAAATAAAAGTTGCCCCGATCATTGCAACAAAATCCAGCTGGATCATCACAATGAAACAAGCAGCACTTCCAAGAATACTTACCCAGATAGGAATTTTAAATTCAGGATAAAAATCAGAACTAGCCCAGCTCTCGATTGCAGCACTGAGATTAAGTATGCCATAAGTAGTGATAAAAAATATTGCAACTATCCTTGCAATAACGTCGAGATCGCCAATCAGTATTCCGGCTTCGGCAATAAAAAAGGTAAGGAAGAGTGCATTCCGCGGCTCGTTTAATTTGCCAACACCTTTAGCAAATATTTTAGGTGTTATTTTATCTTTGGCAGTTGCTTGTAAAATTCTTGGCGCACCTAATATACTTCCAAATGCAGAAGAAAGCGTTGCACCCCAAATGCCGGCAATTACTAGTTCGGGAATGTAGGAAATTTTTAACAGCACATTCGGGTCGTTCACCAATAAATCCGGACTAACTGTATATGAAAAATAAAAGACAAGAAAAATGTAAACGGCTAACCCTACTAAAATTGCTGCTAAGGTTCCTCTTGGAATTGATCGTTTAGGATTTTCTAAATCACCAGACATAGAGACACCAGCTTCGAAACCGGTAACCGCGGGGAAAAATATTCCGAACAATAGTATAAATGGTGCCGATGTGCTGATGGGAAAATATAAGGGTTCTGTTGGAACAAAATCGTGTTTGCCAAAAACTATTGAAAGAATTGAAAGCGTGATTGCACCCATTATGTAATACTGAGTCTTTATAGCAAGTTGTGCACCGATAAATGTTACACCCGTTACTACTAATAAAATTAGAGTGCCCGTAATTCTTATAGCTGTAACCGATACATCAAAACCCCAATAACCAAGGAAACTTTCCGCAAAACCGATAAGATATAAACTAACGCTGAATGATAACCCCACAAATAAGGCAAGTCCCAAAGTTCCACCGATAGGAAGCCCAAGACTTCTTGAGATTATATAATAAGTTCCCCCGGTTTTTACTTTTTTATCTGTTGCAATTGAAGACACACTTAAACCAGTTGTTATAGAAATAAAGTGTGCAACAAGAATTATTGCAAGAGTTGTGAACAATCCTGTTTGCCCGACAATCCACGGTAATCGTAAATACATAATTACGCCGAGTATTGTGAGGATTGAAGGAGTAAATACTCCGCCAAATGTTCCGAACTTGCTGGATTTCATAAATAATAATTTGTTTTATGTTTAATTAAAATATAGCAAAGAATTAATAAATATTTTTTGGTAACAATTAGTTAACTTATTCTAATAAACATTTAAATTTTTCTTATATATATTAAGTTGATGGAATACAGGCAAGCGAAAAACGGTAAGCTGATGATTGAAATCCTGCCAGATAAGTGTGACTTTTGCGGCTGCTGTGTAGGAGTTTGTCCGGAAGATGCGATTGAACTAAAAGAAGCTGAGATATTCATAATTGATGAACGATGTACAAACTGTTCTAAATGTATTTGGAGCTGCCCGATTGAGGTGATTGTTTTTAATAAAGAAGGAGTCTTGAGTTTATCAGTGTAAATCCTTTTAATCTACGTCATCAGCGTTTTATTAATAATATCAATGGCTAACATTTGACGCGGATTGAACGGGAATAATCACAGATAGAAATTGGAATATGAAAAAGGAATACGACATAATAGTAGTTGGTGCAGGACCTGCAGGTTCAATGGCTGCTCGTTTTGCTGCTGAACAGGGCGTATCTGTAATAATTCTCGAAAAAGATAGAGATATCGGCTATCCTGTTAGATGCGGAGAGGCGATAAGCAGGGTAGGTGTGGAGGAATTTATCGAACCAGATGAAAGATGGATAAGAGCACACATTACAAAGTTTTCATTTATCGCCCCGGACGAAACTGAAGTAACATTGCAATTTGATACAGAGCAAGAAGGTTACGTTTTAGAAAGAAGAATATTCGATTACGAACTTGCTAAAACCGCCGTTAAAGAAGGTGCACAGATTTTAACACGCGCTTATGTAAATGGGTTGTTAATTGTTGATGATAAAGTAGCAGGAGTAAAATACGAACATAACGGCGAGCAGAAAGAACTTAAAGCCAAAATTGTGATTGCTGCTGATGGAGTAGAATCAAGAGTGGGAAGATGGGCGGGGATAACCA
The DNA here is from genome assembly GCA_049670345.1 of Ignavibacteriaceae bacterium. Taxonomy (GTDB): domain Bacteria; phylum Bacteroidota; class Ignavibacteria; order Ignavibacteriales; family Ignavibacteriaceae; genus BMS3ABIN03. The sequence goes on along the minus strand of JBATTD010000593.1, from coordinate 5,755 downwards.
CTCACATCGATTTTAGAGATATGGAATGCTGTACGCAAATAACAGCTGCAGAAATTCCCATTGCCCAGAACACACTTTACTTTTACTTTGGTAAAGAAGTAGCACCACAAGGATATTTTTGGATTTTCCCAAAAGGTGAAAACATTGCGAATATTGGTTTGGGCGTAAGCGGTATGATCGGAAGAAAATTTTCCGCAAAATCTTTTCTGAACAATTTTATGGAGAAGCATTATCCCGATGCATCTGTTTTAACAACTATAGCAGGAGGAGTACCCAGCGCAATTACACTTGATAAAATTTCTGCTCCCGGAATTGCCCTGGTAGGAGATGCTGCAAGACAGGTTAATCCGCTTAGCGGGGGCGGTATTTCAAGCGGTATGATTGGTGCAAGCATTGCCGGAAGGATTGCCGGTGAAGCAATAAAAAGGAACAAGCTTGATCACCTGTTATCTTATGATAAAGCCTGGCACGATAGATTAGGTAAAAGACACGAAACATTTAACCGGATTAAAGAGGGCATTTTTAATTTTTCGGATGAGAAATTTAATAACATTGCACACTCCATTAATAAAATTCCTTTTGAAAAGAGAACTCTCGGAAAAGTTTTTAGAACTGCAATGCTAAATCAGCCGTCTTTATTGATAGATGTTGCCAAGGTATTTATTGTTTAACAAATCAAACGTTTCATCTTAACAGACCTGTCAAACATTTCGAATAAATTATGTGCATAAATATTATATTACATATTTTAGATACTCTAATTAATAGAAAAATTAAACCTAACGGATAAAATCTTATAATTATTATTTGATGGAGAAAACTGAAAAAAATATCATCAGGAAATTTGTTGATCTTTTTAAAGATGAATATTTCTGGTATGAAGATAGAAAAAATGAAAAAACAAAGATATTCTATACAGATAACGTTGAAGAAGTAACAGGTTATACCACAGAAGAACTCAATACAATGCCGGGTAAAGGAATGGATATTATTTACAGCGAGGATTTACGGGAACGAAAAAAGCAGGTAAACGAATTTAAAAATAATTCCAATAACAATTGGTTAGAAATTGAATTCAGAATTATGAGAAAGGATAAAAAAATTGTTTGGGTTGAAGAGGTTATATTTGTTAATAGAAATGAGAAAGGCGAAATAATAGAATCCTTTGGAAAAGTTTATAACATATCATCTTACAAAGAACAAGAAATCTCTTTATTACAAAACATTGATGAATTGCGGAAGATTAATGTTTCCAAAGATAATTTTATTGCTATGCTTTCTCACGACCTAAGAGCACCGTTTACAAGCATTCTCGGTTTCTCAGAAATTTTGCTAAATGAAACAAATTTGGCAGATAAAGAAAAAGCCGAGTATCTTTCTTATATAAACGATTCATCTCAAAATCAACTCCAATTGATAAACGACCTGCTTGATTGGTCGCGGCTGCAAACAGGCAAGTTAGAAATTGAACAACATCGTGTACACGCACAAAGCATGGTATTTAATTGTGTTTCTTCTCTAACCGGAAATGCGATAAGAAAAAATATTAATATAAAAGTAAATGTACCTGGTAATCTTCACATTAGTGCGGATGAGAGACTGTTAATGCAGGTAATAACTAATTTGCTTGATAATGCGATTAAGTTTTCACATGAAGAAACAACCGTTGAAATTAGTGCAAACATTTATAATGAAAAATTATCCGAATTTGTTGTTAAAGATAAGGGTGTTGGTATTTCGGAGGAAGGTAAAGAGAAACTTTTTAAAATTGGAAAAGTCCTTTCCACCGAAGGAACTAAGGGAGAGAGAGGAACCGGATTAGGGCTTGCACTTGCAAAACAGATTGTTGAAAAGCATGGTGGTGATATTTGGTTTTATTCAAATATTGGCGAAGGAAGCGAATTTCATGTTACTCTTCCTTCATCAGGAAACAAAATTTTAATAGTTAAGAATGATAAAGAAAATAAGGCATCTTACATAAAATTTCTCAAAGAAAGATTTCCGTTATATCAGGTAATAAGTGCCGAAAACGGTTACGAAGCTTTGGGTATAATAATAAGTCACATGCCGTCCTTAATTGTAATAGATCATGAAATACCTCTTATGAACGGCTTACAGCTTATTCAATCCATCCGTTTGGAAGATAAATCGCTAAACATTCCTGTAATTGCAATCCTTAAAACAGAATCGGATGAAATTAAAAAAAGTTATGATGGATACGGAATAAAAACAATTCTGGATAAGCCATCCGATTTTGATCAGTTGGATGAACAGCTTCGCTCCATTCTTAAATAACCTTTCATTATTTTAATTGATAAATTATTTTTCAAAACAATAACTTTAAACATTTTATATATATAGTCTTGTACAAGAATAAAAACTCAACAAATAAGTTTTGGTTTGCATTGTATACAAAACCACGCAACGAATTCAAAGCTGAACAACAATTAATAGAGGCGGGTATAACTAATTATCTCCCAACGGTAACACTTTTAAAGCAATGGAGCGATAGGAAAAAGAAAGTTACAGAACCGCTTTTAAGAGGATACATTTTTATATATGCGAATGAGGAAGAAAGATTGGTTTCGCTGGAACAACAATCTATTGTAAGATGTGTTTTTGATGTCGGTCGTCCTGCACAGATTCCCGATTGGCAGATTGATAACTTAAGAACGATGCTTGAGACTAAGGTGGATATTATTGTTCACAAAGGAATTGTGCCTGGGGCTAAGGTAATAATTAAAGACGGTCCTTTTGAAGGGATTATCGGAACAGTTCTGGAAGGAGAAACGGGTAAATCAATTTCGGTTGCAATAGATCTTCTTAACAGATCAGTAATTGCACGTTTACCGGATGAAAGCAGTTTGGAAGCAATCCGCGAATCGTAAAATTGAATCAATCTGTTTATTCCTTTTTATCTATGAATTTCTTAAGTTAAAAGCCATTAGATTTCGGAATATAAAATGCTAAATCAATCTGATTTAACAGAACTTACAAAGGAAAATATTATTGATCATTTTTTGATGATCAGAAAAATTGAGATTAGAAATACCAAGGCAGGGAAAAAGTTCCTCTCAATGGAATTAGGCGATCAATCGGGCAGTATTAATACGAATGTTTGGAACGATACGGCGGGATTTGATAACATATTAGATAATGGTAAGGTTGGGGACATAATAAAAGTTTCGGGAACTATTGATGAGTTTCAGGGAGTACCACAAATTAAAGTAAGTTCAATCAGGTTAACCACTCAAGCAGATAATGTTGAAACACAGGATTTCTTACCACGATCTGCAAGAGACCCCAAAGTGATGGAAAGGGTACTGTTCGGGCGCATTGATGAGATCTCAAATACTCACCTAAAAGAGTTGCTTAAAAATATTTTTTCGGGGGAACGGTTGGAAAAATTTAAAACTGCACCCGCCGGAAAATCCTGGCATCATGGCTATATTCATGGTTTAATTGAACACACCCTGGAGATGATTAAAATTTGTGATTTAATGTGTGATTTTCATGCGGAAATCAACAGAGATTTATTAACTGCAGGCGCAATACTGCACGATTTCGGAAAAACCGAGGAACTATCTTACGATGCATCTTTCAATTACAGCGATAAAGGAAAATTGATTGGTCATATTGTTATTTGTGCTTTGATAATTGAAGAAGAGACAAAAAAGCTAACGGATTTTCCCGAGGAACTAAAAAATTTACTTATACATTTAGTATTAAGTCATCAGGGAAAACTTGAATATGCATCTCCAGTTGTTCCAAAAACGGTGGAAGCAATTGCTCTTTATCAGGCAGATGAATTAAGTGCAAAAGTAAATGCGTATATTGGTGTTATAAATTCTGATATGACAACCGAAGACAATTGGACAAAGTTTATTCATCTTGCACAAACTGATCTTTATAAGAATAATTTATCAGAAGAATCGGAAAACAAAATTAGAAAGTCACTTTTCGATTAGTTATTAAGGAGAGGATTATGAAAAAACTTTTTACAAAACTTTTTTTTGCATCCCTGTTCGTTGTACTTGGTTTTTTTGCGAATGCTCAATCGTTGGAAGAGTTAATGCAGGAAGGTGATAATTATTATAAAGAGTTTAACCATCAAAGTGCATTGGAAACTTATTCAATAGCCGACAGTCTGTATCCTGGCAATTGGGTTTTGATGTGGAAGATGAGCAGAGCGTATGTTGATTTAGCAGAAAAAATGCCGCAGGAAACCGGAAAAGAAGAAGATGTTAAAAAATTAGAATTTGATAAAGCATTGTTTTATGCCGATAGCTCGGTTAAGCTTGCGCCCAATGAAGCAGAAGCGTATGTAAGAAAAGCTATTGCCAGCGGAAAGATTGCATTATTCGAAGGAATATTTTCTGCTATCGGATCGGTGAATGATGTAAGGGATGATTCTGAACATGCAATTGAACTCGGTAACGGCGGAAATTACACACAAGCTCTTGCACATAATATTTTAGGAAGAGTACATTATAAAGTATGTGAAAAAGCATATTTGGTGCGTTTGCCTCTTGGTTTGGGTTGGGGCGATATGGAAGATTCCATCCGCGAACTTGAAATGGCAGTTAAACTAAGACCCAACTTCAGAATGTTCTATCTTGCTCTTGCAAAATCTTACCTGGAAGAAGATGAATATGAAAAAGCAAAAGAGACATTAATTCAACTTGAAAAAGCACCATTTGTTGATGAAGATGATGATCAGGTTTTACAGGAAGCGAAAGAATTAATGATAAAAGTGGATGAAGAATTAGAATAATGGAAATAGATCAGTCTTTAATTGAAAAATTAAAAAGTGCCCGTTCCTTGGTGTTCTTCACCGGGGCGGGCATTTCTGCTGAAAGTGGAATTCCTACATTCAGAGGAAAAGACGGGATTTGGAAAAAACTGAAACCAGAAGAATTAGCAAATTTCGATGCCTTTATGAGTAACCCCGATATGGTTTGGGAATGGTACAATCACCGCAAAAAAATAATACACGAAGCACAACCGAACAAAGGACATTCAACAATTGCAGAGATGCAAAACTATTTTGATGATGTGATTGTTGTAACGCAAAACATCGATAATCTTCACAGGCGTGCAGGAAGCAACAATATATTTGAGTTACACGGAAACATCGAAAGAAACTTTTGTGTGAATTGTAAAGAGTATTATAACGAAGAACTTGATTTCAGTGAAGGTGTACCAAAGTGTGAGTGTGGAGGATTAATCAGACCGGATGTTGTTTGGTTTGGTGAATATCTTCCAGAAGACCAATTTAAAGGTGGCGAAAAAGCAGCTGCGAATGCAGATGTTTTTTTCATTGTGGGAACCTCCGCTGTAGTATATCCTGCGGCCGGACAGGTTTTTACAGCTAAACAGAGTGGAGCTGTTCTGGTTGAAGTAAATGTGGTTGAAACAGAAATTTCATCTGCTGTTGATTATTCTTTTTTTGGTGAAGCCGGAAAAATATTACCAAACATTTTAGAAGCATATAAAAGAACTATTGTTTCCTGACCCCGATCTTTTTACAAAGTCGTTGAAGTTCAATCTGCTCTGTTTTGCTCAGGCTGTTCATCTCACTTGTAATTAAATTAACTTGAGCAGTCAGAGCTTCCTCTAATTTTTCAACACCCTTTTTTGTTAGATGGACGAAGAAAATCCGCCTGTCTTCTGTACCCCTTCTTCTTTCAACGTAAAAATCCTTTTCAAGATTATCAATTACCATAGTAATGTTGCCACCACTTTTCAATAATTT